>JBGTDP010000001.1:0-3109 GCA_041748255.1 Thermosynechococcaceae cyanobacterium
GCCGGTGACACTTCCGATCACCCGAGGGGCAATCAAATTATCCACAATCTGCTGGACAATCAGGGCGGCAATTAAGACCTTTACCCCCAGCCAAAAGTTTTGGAGCATCACCAGCAAGGTCACTAGGGCAATCCCTACAGAACCCCCAAAGGGCACCAAGGCCATGGTGCCGATGGTCAGACCAAACAGCAACCCAAAGGGAACCTTAAGGATCAAAAAGGTGGGAATCAAAGCAGAGGCCATAAAGGTGCCGATAATCAGCTGGCCAATGAAGTAATTTTGAAAGCTCAGACGCAGCGTCTGGGAAAAAGGCTGCTGGATGCGAGCGGGGAGCCACTGCACCAGGCTGCCCCAAAGTTCATCCCCGTGTTGAACCAGATAAAAGGTCAAGACAATCGTAATCACCAGGTCTACCAAGACATCAAAGACACTGCTAACGGTGCCAACGGTTAAGTTGAGCACGCCTCGGGTCAAGGCTTGCAGTTGATCCCGCAGCCGATCAATCAGTTGGGTAGAAATAGCATCTAAGTCAACCGGAACCCCAGCCTCCTCAGCTCTTTGGCTTAAGACAATCAATTGCTCGCGTCCGGATTCAATCCACTCTGGCAGCCGGGCAATTAACTGCTGAGCCTGAGCAATCACCATTGGAATCAAGGTAATCCCCAGGGCTGTAAACAGGGCGATCGCCAGCAGAAAGACAATGATCGAAGCTGGCCCCCGTTTCGCCCCTTGATTGACGGACCAGCTAACTGGGTAATTGAGTAAAAACGCCAGCAGCGAGGCAACGACTAAGATCGCCAGCAGCACACCAAAGTAATGAAAAATTGAAGAGAACGCCCAAAAGTTCAGCACGATGATTGGGGCTGCTAACCCAATCATCAACAGCCGGGTTGGGGGAGAGATATGATTCCACCACTGCAAAGATTTAGACTCCTCCATAGAACGACTCCGGGATCAAAGCAACATCCATAACTAACGTTTGTTAAGCCATTATGGTTAAAGTACCGAGCTCAGATCATCCTGCTGTTGATTGATTTGTAGATGGGACTTTTCCATCAGTTGCTAGATCCGTAGGGTTCATCTGCCCATGTCCCTTTCTCGCCTATTAACCCTGTTTATTGGTCTCAGCCTGGTGCTGGGACTGATGATCTGGCTGGTCTATTCCCTTTACCAACTCTACATTCAAATCTCGTTTACAACTCCCCTGCTGGCCACACTGCTGCTGCTGCTGCTGATTGCTTTGCTGGGGGCCCTGCTGGTGGCTTTTATCTACTACCTGCTGCTGTTTCGGCGTCCGCGATCGCGGCGGCGACCCCAGCCCAAAGTTCCGGCTCAGAAAACCGCAGCGGCAGGGGAAAGTCTGCGGGCGGTGCGACGACAGGTGACTCAAATTCAAGATGAGGTAGCCAGACAAGCGCTGTTAGATCGTTCTCGGGATATTGAAACTAGCTTCTCCCGCCGGGAGCTCAAGGTGGTGGTATTTGGCACCGGCTCCGCTGGCAAAACCTCCCTGGTCAACGCCTTGATTGGTCGGATAGTTGGGGAGGTGGGTGCCCCCATGGGCACTACCGAGGTGGGGGAAACCTATAGCCTCCAGTTGAGGGGGCTCAATCGGAAGATCTTAATTACCGATACCCCTGGAATTTTAGAAGCTGGGGTTGCCGGTACCGAGCGAGAACAATTAGCCCGGCAGTTGGCAACCGAAGCCGATCTGCTGTTGTTTGTCTTGGATGATGATTTGCGCCAGTCAGAGCAGACGCCCCTCCAAGCCCTGGCCGAAATTGGCAAGCGATCGCTACTGGTCTTAAATAAAACCGATCGCTATCCAGAAACCGATCGAGAAACAATTTTAGCCCGCTTGCGCCAGCGGGTTGGCAGCTTGATTACCCCAGAGGATGTCGTAGCGATCGCTGCTCGACCCCAGGCGGTGCTCCTGGAAACAGGCGAAACCTTAACCCCTGACCCTGATATCCTGCCAGTGATGCAGCGAATGGCAGCAGTTTTGCGGGCCGAAGGCGAAGATCTAGTCGCGGATAATATCTTGCTGCAGTCCCAGCGTCTGGGGGAAGAAGCCCGCAGCCTGATTGATAGTCAGCGCCAGCAGCAGGCGGAGAAAGTTGTAGACCGATTTCAGTGGATTGGGGCCGGAGTGATTTGGGCGACGCCTCTGCCCTTGGTAGATCTGCTGGCAACAGCAGCGGTAAATGCCCAGATGGTGGTTGAAATCGGCAAGGTCTATGGTTGTGAACTAAATCTGGAGCGGGGACGCGAGCTGGCGCTGTCCCTAGCAAAAACTCTAGTGGGGGTGGGGATTGTCAGAGGGGTGATTGAGATTGTCTCCACCGCTTTAGAGTTTAGCGTTGGGGGCTTTGTGATCGGTAAGTCTATTCAAAGTATTAGCGCCGCCTATTTAACCCGCATTGCTGGTAAAAGCTTTATCGAATACTTTCGCCACGATCAAGATTGGGGAGATGGAGGAATTTCAGAGGTGGTGCAGCAACAATTTCAACTCAATCGCCGGGATGAGTTTATTAAAGCCTTTGTCCAAGAAGCCCTCTCTAAGCTGCCCCAGAGTTTAGGTCGAGCGGTGTCCCTTACTGCTGATCCGCAGCCGGAGTTTGAGGAAGAGGAGTATAAACCCTAAGCAGCCTGGATTAAAGACAAGCTAATCCCCACCAAGGACCCCACTAGCAAAATTAAGGTGGCCAAAGAGCTGATCCCAAATCCAATCGTCCGTTTCTCCGCTGCCTGGTAGTAGCCCCAGGCGTAGGCAATCCGACCCACAATCCAGGCTGCTCCCACCCCGGCCGCCCAAATTGGGCTGACAAATTCTGCAAACAACCACAGGGCTGGCAGAAAGATCACCAATTGCTCTAAGGTATTTTGCTGCACCCGCACCACCCGCTCAAAATTGGGTTCTCCCGACATCTGGGGGGGTGTCACTTTATATTTAGCCCTGGCTCTGCCGACATTGGCCGTGAGCACAAAGTAGACAATTAAGGCGGTGACAGTAACCAGACTGGGCCAAGCAGAGCCCCCCAGCGGATCTAAACCAACGGCGGTTAAAGCAACATGAAAGATCATTCTGGGCTAACCTCTGCGATCCGAG
>JBGTDP010000002.1:0-7954 GCA_041748255.1 Thermosynechococcaceae cyanobacterium
TATGAAATTCCTGCACTCCCGGTTTCTCATGGTTATCATTTTGTCCTGCTTCCTTTGGACATTGAGCGCGATAGTCAGTCCGACGGTCCTGGCTGTTACCCAGATCAAACTGTCTGATCTTTCCTACAAGGAGTGTCCGCCAGAATTAGCTGAGGGAGCCATAGCCCCAGGCCGAGATTTCATGGAGGCCAACTGCTTCCTGATTAACGGCAAAGCGGAAAATACCTCTGGCAAGCCAGTGGTTGATGCAGATGTCTATGGGCGAGTTTATGACGCCAACAATAATCCTGTGATGGAAAATCGCACTCGCCTGGGCTCAATTGATCAAGTCCCCCCTGGAACCAGTGAGTTTGAACTTAGAATTAGCGTTGCTGAAGATTTACCGACACCGCTAAAGCTGGAACAATTTAAGGCCAGTGGCTTTAGCGGCAAGGTACGCCGGGAGTTTCTCCGGTAGGGGTGATTTAGAAGCCTAAAAGGCTACTGCTACCTGAAAAGCCTTGCAAAACCCCAGCAACAACCTGCAACAGCAGAATCCCCAGAATCGGGGAGAGGTCAATGCCGCCCAAGGGAGGAATGATTGACCGAAAAATATTCAAGTAGGGGTCGGTTAGCTGACTCAAGATTGAGAAAAAAGGATTGGACCAATTTACGTTCGGGAACCAGCTAAGAAGAATTCGAACAAAAATCAAAATCAAGTAAATTGACAAAAAATTTGCCACCGCAGAGGCAAATAATGCTGTTACACTGCCTGAGTTCATAGGTTTTTTCCCTTCATCGTCAATGCCAACGTCTAATCTAGGCCTGAACCTAATTTAGCTGATCTTGTCAAGATTTTACTGCCAATGGCTATCCCTAGGGTGAGATTTATCTTGGCAATCTGATCAACTAGGGCTATTCTGGGGCGTTGCCGTTGACGTTACTTAACTGCTGGCGAACGTCATCGATCGCTTCGTTTAACTGGGTAATCTTGACCTCAAGTCCCTGGCGAGCTTCTTCAATACTGAGTTCTGAGGCCGCTTGAAAGGGTCGCCGCCTTCCTATGCGAGGCTTAGTTTCCCCGGCTTCACCCTCGATCAATGGTTCAGTTTCAGCCCGGACATCGTTAGAAAGTCGTGCTCCCAGGAAGCTCCCCAGCAGACCCCCAACCACGCCGCCAAAAACAGCGCCCGCTATAAACCCGCCTGTAAAACTATCTGTCCGGTTATCCATCGGCCTTCCATCAGAACTCACTAGACCTCCTGCAATTCCTGTTAAAAAGCACACTGATTACCCATCAACTGCTTTTGCTAAAACGAGATCGGATTGCTTTTAGCTTAGCGGTTTGCGTTCCGATTGCCTACATTCCCTTGCTCAGGATTAAGTCCCAAAGGCGCGATCGCCCGCATCCCCTAACCCTGGAACAATATAGCCACGATTGTTTAGTCCCTCATCGATTGTTGCTGTGTAAACAACCAGTCCTGGATAGGCTTGGTTAAGTTGCTGCAAGGCCGGGGGCGCCACCACCACCGAGAGAATCCGAATCAAACTGGGATCAGCCCCTCGGCGGGTTAACTCCCCCATCGCTGTGACGATTGACCCGCCGGTTGCCATCATCGGTTCTGTAATTAAAATCCGCGTCTGGGGGTCTAGTTGCTCCGGGAGCTTATTCAAGTAGCAATGGGGCTCTAGGGTTTCCTCATCCCGAAAAATTCCTAGATGATAAACGCTGGCTAGGGGCAGCAGACTTTGAGCCCCTTCTAAAAGTGCCAAGCCTGCTCTCAGAATTGGCACAACAGCTAGGGGAACTTCTGGATTCACAAACGTGGCCGCGCAGGTGGTAATCGGCGTTTGCACCGTGGTTTCAATTGTTGGCAACCAGTCTCGACTGGCTTCGTAGGCCAACCAGCGACCCAGTTCGATCATGGCAGTTCGAAACAGCGAATTGGGGGTGGCCTTGTCCCGAGCAACTGCCAGCCAGTGCTTCACCAAGGGATGAGGCGGAACGTAAACCCTGAGCTGGAGAGCCATAGGCAAGATATCAATTCTGTACTTGCCGACTATCATACCGTCCTCAGCCTGGCCTAAGTCTGGTTAACCGGAACGGGTTGAATTAGGATCTGGGAGCCGAGAAAAATAAAAAATTTAGTGTTGACAATTATTTTCGATAAGGCTATAGTTGCTTTCAGTGTTCTCCTCTCAGAGGAATCGGCAAGCGGGGCCAAGAAGCAGTAGCGGATTGGTCCCTTTTTTTATTTGCGATTACAGATCTTGGTTTATGGATAAGTCTTTTCCCCTGTCCTTGCCATCACAGGTTTATGGATCGCCTGGCCGGGATGCCCTGGTAAGAGTAACGGTAGACTGAGAGTTATCAACTTCATTGCTGGCGATTCATGGCTATTGCACTTGAGCAGATTTCTCCCGCTTCTGAGGCAGAATCAGACCAAGAATTTGATGTGATTGTGATTGGGGCCGGGATTGGTGGCCTGGTAACTGCAACCCAGTTGGCAGCCAAAGGAATCAGTGTCTTAGTGTTGGAGCGCTACTTAATTCCCGGCGGCAGTGCTGGCTATTTTGAGCGAGCCGGATATCGGTTTGATGTGGGGGCATCAATGATCTTTGGATTTGGGGATCGAGGAACGACAAATCTTTTGACTCGGGCCTTGGCTGCCGTCAACCAACACCTAGAAACGATTCCAGACCCGGTACAAATTCACTATCATCTTCCCGATGGGTTGGATTTAAAGGTCCATCGGGATTATGAGAAGTTCTTGCAAGAATTGAGTCGCTATTTTCCCCAGGAGCGAGAAGGTATCGAGCGCTTCTATGGCGAGTGCTGGAAAGTCTTTAATTGCCTCAACTCCATGGAGTTATTGTCCCTGGAGGAACCCCGCTATCTGGCCCGGTCTTTTTTGCGACACCCTTTGGCCTGCTTAGGTTTGGTAAAGTACTTACCGCAGAATGTTGGGGATCTGGCTTCCCGCTGGATTCAAAATCCAGCCCTGCTGAAGTTTATTGACATGGAGTGCTACTGCTGGTCTGTGGTTCCGGGGGATCGCACCCCAATGATCAACGCCGGGATGGTCTTCTCAGACCGTCACTATGGCGGGATTAACTACCCTAAGGGTGGGGTGGGCCAAATTGCCCAGAAGCTTGTTACTGGCCTAGAGGCCGCCGGGGGTCAGATCCACTACAAGGCCAGGGTGACTAAGATTTTGCAAGCTGGGGGACGGGCGATCGGGGTTGAGCTGGCCTCTGGGAAGACCTACCGGGCCAAACGGATTGTTTCTAACACCACCCGCTGGGATACCTTTGGCAACTTACTGCCGACGGTGCCAAAGTCGGAGCAAAAATGGCGGCGGCGGTATCAAAAATCGCCTAGTTTCTTGAACCTGCATCTGGGGGTGGATGCAGCTGTCTTAGCCCCTGAAACTGAATGCCATCATATTCTCTTAGAAGACTGGCAGCAGATGGAAGCTGCTGAGGGGACGATATTTGTCTCTATCCCGACCCTGCTCGATCCTGATCTGGCACCGCCGGGACGGCATATTATCCACACCTTTACCCCCAGTTGGCTGGAGGATTGGCAAAACCTGCCTTCAAAGGCTTATCAGCAGCAAAAGGCAGCAGCAGCCCAGAGGCTGATCCAGCGGCTGGAAAAACTTTTTCCAGGCTTAGAAGCATCCATTGAGCATCAAGAAATTGGTACCCCGCGCAGCCACCGTCGGTTCCTAGGCCGCCAGGATGGGACCTATGGCCCCGTTCCTGCCCGCAAACTCCCAGGACTACTGACGATGCCATTTAATCGCACCGCAGTGCCAGGGCTTTACTGCGTTGGGGACAGTACATTTCCGGGGCAAGGGCTGAATGCCGTGGCCTTCTCTGGTTTTGCCTGTGCCCACCGGATTACGGTGGATCTAGGCACCTAAGCGGGCCTTTAAAATCCAACTCTTAAAATTCAACCCTAGCGAATTCGTAGGTCAGACCGCAGCCTCAGGTCTAGATCGTCGGGATAAACCACAACCAGGTCAGAGCGGAGGCGAGAATCAACTCGGGTTCTACCAGCGAGAATATCCTCTAGCAAGCCGCTCAGGTTATCTCGGGAGCCCAAAACCGAACTAATCAGGATTCGCGCGGCCCTGGATACGGTGGTGTCTTTTAGATCTTTATCGTTTAAGCCGGTGCGGGGGCGAATCAAATCCGATCGGGCGTCAAGGCTGTAGCGATCGCCATTAGGCAAAATCAGCCGTCGGGCAAAGAACCGCACTCCACCCTCTGAGGGTCGCAGTTCCCCTTCAATGCGGCTGCCTTCGGGGATCAAAACCCGACCTCGATCATCTCTAACATCCCGGGCAACCCTCAGGGTCAAGGGCAAGACTTCATCCCGTCGCAGAACAATCCGCTCCCGGTCACGGGCTTCTACTTCGATATAGGTCCCATTCTTGAGGGTGCCGCTGTCAAAGTTGCGATGGTCGAAGACTGGCCTTTGGCCATCGCGCTCCCGGTCACGACGCTGGCGATTCCGCTCAGAGCGATCCTTATCCCGATCTTTGCGATCCCGTTCTTTTTGCTTACAATCGACTTTGCGATTATGCTTATCACCGTCGTATTTTTCACCCGTTTTGCAGCGATAGCCCCAGGCAGGAGCCCAATCCGGGGGGTTTGCCTCGGCAGAGCCGACCAACCCAAACCCGAGGCTGGCTGTGGTCAATAAAGCCAAGGAAAGGTTAATAAATCGTTTTGATTGATTCATCGCAGCTTACCTATATGGGTATTCACACTTGATGAGATTTAAGACGTTACTCCCTGAAAAATGTTGCATAGGATACATTTAATTGTTAGAGATTTGGAGATTAAATTCTTTAGTGCGCCAAGAGATACCGGATCAAGCCCTTTTTAGATTTAGCCGTGGCTCGACTGAACTCTAAGTTGATGGAACTTTTAAGCCAGGTGGTAACCGGAGCCATGCTGCCCCCCGGACAACAACAGCACCTTGAAAATTGGGAACTGAGGGATCATGCTAAAGCTGCTGCCTTTGGAATCACCCCGGCGAATGTGGAGCAAGTGGTTCAGCAGCGATCGCAACTTTTGGCCCAAACCTATCCTGCCGTTGAGCAACGCTGGCAAGATTTGGGAATTAAAACGCCTTGCTTAGCGCTGCTCTGGTACCTCTGGCTGCCCTTGGCCCAGCAACTTGTCAGTGAGCGCCAGCAGCTATCCCGTCCGCTAGTTCAAGGAATTTTAGGCGGGCAGGGAACTGGCAAAACCACCCTATGCACGGTCCTAGTTATAATTTTGGACTGCCTGGGTTATCCAGCCTTAAGCCTGTCCCTGGATGATTTATATAAATCCTATGCAGAACGGCAGAAGCTGCAGCAGCAAGATCCGCACTTGATCTGGCGGGGACCCCCTGGAACCCACGATGTTGACCTGGGACTTCAGACCCTGGATCAACTGAGAAATCCTGACACTTCAGGTCCAATACCCATTCCCCGGTTTGACAAGTCTGCCTACGGTGGTACAGGCGATCGCGCTGAGCCAGAATGGTTTGAGGGCATTGAAATTATTTTGTTTGAAGGCTGGTTTGTGGGGTTGCGCCCAATTGATCCAGCTAGATTTTCCCAAGCTTCTGTTTCGCTATTCGAGGATTGGGCCTTTGCCCAGGAGAACAATCGCCGCTTGCAGGCCTATCTATCGCTATGGGAGCGATTGGATCGACTGATCGTGCTTTACTCTCAGGATTATCGCCTCAGCCAGGCTTGGCGACAGCAAGCAGAACAGCAAGCAATCGCAGCTGGCAAGTCCGGGATGAGTGATGCTGAGATTGGTCGGTTTGTAGAATTTTTTTGGCAGGCTTTGCCACCAGATCTATTTATGCCCCCCCTGATTCAAGATTCTCGCTGGGTAGACCTGGTGATTGAAATTAATCCAGCGCATTTACCCAGCGCTATCTATCAGCCTGGGAATCATTCTGTGGCGTTTGGCCCTTAAAGTCCGAGCTTAGAGATTTATCCCACACCTGGGTTTTGTGCCAATCCTTTCACTGCTCCGGCTGAAAATTCCCGCTAAAATATCCCTTGCCAAGCTGAATTATCTCCACTTCAGGGACAAAGCCTTTACTAACCCGGCAAGAGCGATCGCTGGCACTGGGGACAAATCGCATGAATCGAAAGCTGGCAGTCGAGCAAGTGATAGCCCTCTTTTTGGGCAGTCTTTGTGCCCACTTTAAGGACTGAGTCACTCTTAAACTCAATGGTTTTGTTGCACTTAACACAAATTAGATGGTGATGGTGGTAAGGATGGGGCTGATTAAGTTCATAGTGTTTATGACCTTCAGCCAGCTCCAGCTCCCGCAAAATTCCCATCCGAGCCATTAATTTAACAGTTCGATAAATGGTTGAGAGACTGATTGGATCTCCCTGCTCTTCTAAGCAGTTGTATAGATCCTCAGCACTCAGGTGATGTCCTTTTTGGAGATTTTGAAAAACTTGGAGAATAACTTCTCGCTGGGGTGTTAACCGCCATCCCCGATCATTGAGCTCAGCCTTAAGGGAGGATGGTGTATAGGTTGACATAGCAGACATAGGCACCTCTCAAGAAAGCGGTCTTATTGAGAAGCGTACATAATTAATCAGAAATTTTCAAGAAGATTAGCTTATTAAGAATAATCTCTGATTGCCCCCCTGTTTAATTGCAGTCCCCCTTCATAAATCAGTCAGTAAATTCTCTGTTAAGTCCCGCTAGGCCAGCGATTCTAGATAGTCTCGCACCCGGTTTCGTCGCTTAGGCTGACGCAGTTTTTGCAAAGCTTTGGCTTCAATCTGCCGCACCCGTTCCCGAGAAAGCTCCAAGGCCCGGCCAATTTCTGCTAAAGAGTAGGCCGTCCCATCCCTGAGCCCAAAGCGCATCAAAATTACATCTCGTTCGCGGCTGGTCAAGTCAGCGAGTAACTGCTGGAGATCCCGCTGGAGAGATTCTCGCATCATCAGTTCTTCAGGCGAAATAGCATCGGTTTCTAACAATTCCCCCAATTCTGTGTCTTTATCTTTACCGACTTTAGTCTCTAAAGAAACTGAGCGAGGAACCCGAACCAGCAGCTCTCGCACCTGGGGGGGCGTCATCTCAAGTTCCACAGCAATATCTTCTATGGTGGGCGTATGCCCTTTTTCCTGGGAAAGCTTGCGCTGGGCTTTTTTGATCTTGTTTAACTTTTCGGTGATGTGAACTGGCAGCCGAATGGTGCGGCTCTGGGTGGCAATGGCCCGGGTAATCCCCTGGCGAATCCACCAGTAGGCATAGGTGCTAAATCGATACCCTTTGGTGGGGTCAAACTTTTCCACTGCTCGCTCTAAGCCAATGGTTCCCTCTTGAATTAGATCCAGCAGCTCCAGACCGCGATTTTGATATTTTTTAGCCACGGACACCACTAGGCGGAGGTTGGCCTGGATCATGTGTTCCTTGGCCCGTATCCCCTGCTTCTGAATTTGATCGAGGGCCTCAGCCTCCATGTCTACCGCCTCAGCCCAGGCTTGTTTGCCCGCCGCTGCCTGGGACTTTAAGTCTGCAACGGTGATTCCGGCCTCCTTGGCCCACCGTTCCAATAAAGGACGATGACCCAGGGTCGAAACCAGGCGATCGCGCACATCCATGAGCTTGATGTACTGATGAATCGGCCCATTCTTGGTTTGGGCGACCTGCTCGCGCAACTCAAGCAGCCGCATGTAACGCTGAACCTTTTGGGCTTCTGAGACTTCTTCATCTCGCCCCAGCAGTCGTACCCGGCCAATTTCTTGCAGATAGAGACGAACTAAATCTGTTGTCCGACGGCCTGCAGCCCGCTGTTCAGAGGTAGTGTCTAGATCACCCTGATCAAAATCGTCCCGGTCGGTAGCGTATTCTAGTGGCTGTGGCTCCAGCTCAATCTCGCCCCGATCAAATTGAGTGGAACCATCGCGGCTAGGCTGATTATCCTCAC
>JBGTDP010000003.1:0-9844 GCA_041748255.1 Thermosynechococcaceae cyanobacterium
AATTGCCTCAGGGTTTCTTGATTGGCATCCAGCACCAGAATCTGGCCGCCAACTTTAAGCAGCCGGTAGGCTTCCTGGAGAATTCGGCGGGCAACCATGGGTGGGGTTTCATGGAACAACAGCGAAGCGGTGACCAGATCAAAGGCCGCATCCCCAAACTCAGGGTTTTGGGCATCTCCCTGGAGAAACTGAATCGCCAAGCCTGCCTGTTTGGCCTTGTGATCGGCCATAAACAGCATATAGGGAGACAAATCTACCCCAAATACCTCCGCCTCTGGAAAGGCTTGCTTGAGCAGGAGCGTCGTTGAGCCAGTGCCACAGCCCAGGTCGAGAATTCGGCGCGGCTGAGTCTGGACTTTATCCACCAGGGCTTGGCGCACCCAAGTTTCATGGGGAAGCAGCACGTACTGAGTCACTGGATCGTAGGAGACAGCAGCCCCCGGATTCAGATAGCCACCCTCGACACTGTGGTAGTTCTGCCTGGCGTAGTAATCGGGATAGGTAAACTCAGGCTGACTAAACCGCTGCCGCTGCTGCTCCCAGTCCACACTGTTATAAAACGTTTCTAGGGCAGGCTGGTCAATAAATAAGCGGATGAACGGAGCTAAAAAGCGCTCGAAGTGAGTGTCTTTGCGAGCCATAGGATTAACCTGGGGCTGAAGGGGTTTGCAATAAATTTTAACTAATTTCGCTTTGGAGGGTGATTTTAGACCCAGCCATAATCTGAGGCCACAATCATCGAGCCAATTCCGGTATCAGTAAAGATCTCTAGCAACAAGGAGTGGGGCAAGCGGCCATCAATAATATGGGCAGCCCGGACGCCCTGGGCCAGCGATCGCACGCAGCAGTTAACCTTGGGAATCATCCCTCCCTTAACAATGCCTTTGTCAATTAAATCCCTGGCTTTTGGAATATCTAAGCGGTAAATCAAGCTGCTGGGGTCCTGGTAATCTTCTAAGATTCCAGGGGTATCGGTCATCAAGATCAGCTTTTCAGCGCCCAAGGCTGCTGCAATCTCGCCGGCGGCTGTATCGGCATTGATGTTGTAGGCTTGGCCGCTCTGGTCCTCTGCCACACTTGAGAGCACCGGGATATAACCATCCTCAACCAGGGAGGCAACCAAGCGGGTATCAATACTGGTGACTTCCCCCACAAAGCCAATCCCAGCTTGTTCTTGAGGTCGAGCTTTGATCAAATTACCATCGGTGCCGCACAAGCCCACGGCAGAACCGCCAGCTTGATTGATCAACGAAACCAGCTCTTTATTAACCCGTCCGACTAAAACCATTTCCACCACATCCATTGTGGCTGCGTCCGTGACCCGGAGGCCATTTTTAAACTGGGGTTCAATCCCCAGCTTTTCTAGCCAGGTATTAATCTCTGGGCCGCCACCGTGAACGACTACTGGACGAATGCCCACACAGGCCATCAGAACAATATCTCGCAGCACCCCAGCTTTGAGGGTGCTATCTTTCATGGCTGCACCGCCGTACTTAACCACGACGGTGTGCCCAGCAAAGGCTTGCAGGTAGGGCAGGGCTTCACTCAGAACGTGGACGCGATCGCGATCGGTAAGCATGGCTAGCCAAACAGGTTAAGAAATTACAGCAGTTTAGCCGGAATCGTTACTCTCTGCACGTTCACGGCTGACAAAACCCTATCAAGGTGCGCCCTAAACAAACGCAGCTAAACGCTGAACCAACTGTTCTGGCGGCACCACCCCTTCAATTCGATCCACTGGTTCCCCCTGTTTAAACAAAACCAGGGTCGGTAGGGCCTGGATTTTGTAGCGGGAGGTCAACTGGGTATATTTCTCCGTGTCAATTTTAACCACTTGCAATTTCTTTCCCATCTGGGCACTCACCTGCTCTAGGATCGGGTTCATCATCCGGCAGGGACCACACCAGTCCGCATAAAAATCTACTAGCACCGGCAGGTCTGACTCAGCGATTAAGGCTTCAAAGCTATCAAACTGTTTTTTTGTGGCCATGGGCTGTAATTATTTGAGTTCTGGGTTGATCCTAGTCTAGAGGTTTCAGCACCAGTGGTAGAGCGATTGGGGAAACGCACTAATCTCTATGGGGCAGGAATGACCTAAGATCTCTTTCGAGTTGTTTGCCGATCAAGTGAGCGTTGGGATGAAAACATTGCAGGATCAAGTCGCGATTGTCACCGGAGCCTCGCGGGGCATTGGCCGGGCTATTGCCCTGGCCTTGGGAGCCCAAGGGGCAAAGGTGGTGATAAATTATGCTACCTCCAGTGGGGCTGCAGACACAGTGGTTGAGGAAATTGCTGCCCTGGGAAGTGAAGCCCTAGCGCTACAGGCAGATGTGTCGCAACCGGATCAAGTGGAAACCCTGTTCAAGACTGTGGTGGAGAAGTGGGGTCGGGTGGATGTGTTGGTCAATAACGCCGGGATTACCCGAGACACGCTGTTGATGCGGATGAAGCCCCAAGAGTGGCAGGCGGTGATTGATCTAAACTTAACCGGGGTTTTCTTGTGTACCCGAGCTGCCAGTAAACCAATGCTCAAGCAGAGATCGGGGCGGATTATTAACATTGCTTCGGTGGCTGGGCAGATGGGCAATCCGGGGCAGGCCAACTACAGTGCCGCCAAAGCTGGGGTGATTGGATTCACCAAAACAGTGGCTCGGGAGCTTGCCAGTCGCGGGATTACAGTGAATGCGGTGGCCCCTGGGTTTATCACCACAGATATGACCCAAGGTCTAGAAGCAGACCCGATATTGAAGATGATTCCCCTGGGACGCTATGGTCAACCAGAGGAAGTGGCGGGGATGGTGCGTTTTCTGGCATCTGACCCTGCGGCGGCCTACGTGACCGGACAGGTGTTCAATGTCGATGGCGGGATGGTGATGAGCTAAATAGCGGCTGGTTCCTGCCCGGAAACCACGGGGGCGACGGGGTTGAGGCTTAGGTCTGGGTGATCCCCTTGCAACTGTTGCAGATTCCACACATTCTTAAACAAAAGCACGGGCCGGCCCCAACTATCCTTAACGGTCATGGCGTTAAAAATCCGTCCTACCCTGGTCAAGACTTCCCAACCGCCTTCTACCCAGCGGGCGACAGTGTAGGGCAAAAGCTCCAGGCGGGTTTCAACCCCGTACTCGTTTTGCAGCCGAAACTGAACCACTTCAAATTGCAACTGACCAACAGCAGCCAGAATCGGATCGCGTTTGGCTTCATCAGCGGAATACATGATTTGCACGGCACCTTCTTCGCGCAGTTCTGAGACGCCTTTTTGAAACTGCTTGAACTTTGAGGGATTGGGGTTTCTCAGGTAGGCAAACAGCTCGGGGGAAAAGCAGGGAATACCCTCGTACTCAAGTTTCTGGCCGTTATAAATCGTGTCCCCGATCGCAAATACCCCCGGATTATTCAGCCCAATCACATCCCCGGCGTAGGCCACTTCTAGGGATTCGCGCCCTTGGGCAAACAGTTTTTGCGGTCGAGAAAGGCGCACAGTTTTGCCGGTGCGGGCGTGGCTGACGGTCATATCTTTGTCAAATCGGCCGGAGCAAACCCGGACAAAGGCCACCCGATCGCGGTGCTTGGGGTCCATGTTCGCCTGCAGCTTAAATACAAATCCAGAAAAATCGTCCTGGGTGGGGGAAACCAAGCCCAAACTGCTTTGATAGGCCACAGGGGCCAGGGCGTAGTCTAGAAAGGCTTCTAAAAATAGCTCCACCCCAAAGTTAGTCATGGCACTGCCAAAGAAGATTGGCGTCATCTGGCCCTGGTGTACCTGCTCTAGATCTAGTTCTGGCCCCAAGCCCTCTAGGAGCTCTAGCTCATCTTTAAGCTGGTAGTAGAGATCTTGATCTAGCAAATCTTCAATTTTAGGATCGCTGAGGTCTACGACAGTACGCACCGCTTCTCGCTGACCGTGGGCGCTGCGCTCAAACAGATGCACTTGACGGCTGCGGCGATCAAACACCCCTTTAAACCGATCCCCCATCCCAATCGGCCAGTTGACGGCGTAGGTTTGCAGGCCCAGCTCCTGCTCAATTTCATCGAGTAATTTTAAAGGCTCGCGGCCAGGGCGATCCAGCTTGTTCATAAACGTAAAGATTGGCAGCGATCGCAGCTTACAGACCTCAAATAACTTGCGCGTCTGAGGTTCTAGCCCTTTGGCAGCATCAACCAGCATCACGGCATTGTCCGCTGCTGCTAGGGTGCGATAGGTGTCTTCGCTAAAGTCCTGGTGGCCGGGGGTATCAAGCAGATTAATCTGGCAGCCGATGTAATCAAACTGCAAAACTGTGGAGGTAATAGAAATTCCCCGTTGTTGCTCCATGGCCATCCAATCGGAGGTGGCATGGCGCTGGGCCCGCCGGGCTTTGACAGCCCCAGCTTCATGAATGGCCCCC
Organism: Thermosynechococcaceae cyanobacterium; assembly: GCA_041748255.1. Taxonomy (GTDB): domain Bacteria; phylum Cyanobacteriota; class Cyanobacteriia; order Thermosynechococcales; family Thermosynechococcaceae; genus JBGTDP01. The sequence goes on from JBGTDP010000003.1 coordinate 4,389, forward strand.
CCGTAAAGCAACAGCTTTTCGGTCAAGGTTGTTTTACCCGCATCCGGGTGGGAGATAATCGCAAAATTACGCCGACGCTCAACTGCTGCTGCTAATTCAGACTGAAGTGGGGACATTCTCAACCAATAACTTATCGATTACTTTCAATTCTAAGGCCTAGCGAGGAGAGGGATTTTAGCTGGGACTTTCTGGATTGGCAGGTAAACGCTTTGTAAATTTTTTACAGATGAAGATAATCCTCTCTTCCGATAGAGAGGTTGCCCTATTTTCTCACCTATGATTGGCTTCGTATTGGGGGATTGAGATTTAGTGGAATTTTGAAGATTTTGAATATTTAACAATTCCCTGTCGATAATCTTTTCAAGGGGGTGTCTCCAGAATAATAATGCTTTATCAAAGCAATACTAAAGGGTTGATTTCTTAAGTCACGAGCTTGATGGGGTCTTTTTTGAAGGATTGCAGACAAGATCGTTATCGTGCTGCTGACCAAACTTTTAGTTCAAGTTCCCGCAAGATTCTCCTGGTGAAATTTGAATAACTAAGCTTTTGGTCAGGATCTTATAGCGAGTGATTGAGAAGCTTTTGTGTAACTTTACAGAGGTTAAATAATGTCTTATCCAAATGACCCAAACTCCCCCAGACGTGAGGAAGAGAGATATCGAGAGGGAGTTGCGGCCGAACGCAGCCGCAGTGGTAGCAATGCAGCCTTAGGAGTGCTGCTGGGGATTATTTTGCTGGCGATATTAGGCACCCTAGCCTGGTTCTTCTTTGGTCAGGGAACGACGCCAGACACACCAGCGGAGGGAGACACAAATATAATTAATGTGCCTACCCCTAATGCACCTTCTGCTCCTCCAGCACCGGATGCACCGGACGTGAATGTGACAATACCTTCCCCAGATGTGAGCGTTCCTTCTCCTGATGTGAATATCCCCTCTCCTGATGTGAGTGTTCCCTCCCCAGAGGGCGGCGGAACAAATAATTAATCATTTGCTAGGCTTTTTAGTAGACCTGGGATGGAAGTCTAGGTCCAGTGGCAAGCTTGAGTCCTGGTTTTTAACGAGTTCTATACAGATCCATGTCCTATTCCAATGACCCGAATGCGCCTAAGCGTGATCCCTATGGGAGTGAGCCTGAGGCCAGCAATCGAGAAGAGATTCATTATCCTGATGGGTCGGTAGAACGTCGGGAACAAGTTCGGCATCCTGAAGAGACCTCAGATCAGCGGATCTCAAGGGATCGACTTTTCTTAGAAGAACAGGCAGCCAGGGACAATGAGAATGCTGCCCGGGGGTTGTTGGTGGGGATTATTCTGGCTGCTTTAGTCGGGCTGGGAATTGTTGCCTGGTATTTGCTAACCCAGCGCAATGCCGAGCCTGATCAAGATCTGATCCTGCCGGTTCCGCAGCAGCAAACACCCCAGACGGCACCCTCGCAACCGGATATTAATATCACTATTCCAACGCCCCAAAATCAGGCGCCCCCACCCCCGCCGCCGGATGTAAATGTGACACCGGATGTGAATGTGACGGTGCCTTCTCCCCAGCCAGAGGCTCAGCCTCCTGCCTCTCCAAGTGTTGAGAGTCCGGCAAATCCGGCCCCAACAACTCCTAGCACTTCGGCAACCACGGCCCCCAGTGCTTCTCCAGCACCGACAACTAATCCCTAGTTCTGGCAAGCAATTGGTTTTTTGAGGCTCCCTTAACCAAGGGAGTCTTTATTATGGGTAGAGTTGGCTTGAGAATATCCATGAAGCTGTTGATCTTAGGATGTGGTTACACCGGGAGCTATCTGGCGCACCTGGCCCTGAAGCAGGGAGTGACAGTGAGGGTAACAACCCGCAGTGGTGAGTCAGATCTAAAACCCTGCTATGCCTTTTGCTGCACAGCTACTGAGAAAGTTTTACCCCCGCCGGAAGCTCTGGCAGGGGTCACTCATGTGCTTAGCTCTATCCCTCCCAGTGATCAGGGCACTGATCCGGTGGTCAGTTGCCTACTTCCGCGTCTAGAGCAAGTTGGATTGCAGTGGTTTGGCTATTTATCAACTACTGGGGTCTACGGGGACACTCAAGGGGCGTGGGTGGATGAGAGCAGTCCGACTAATTCAACTAACGAGCGATCGCAGCACCGAGTTGCTGCGGAGGCGGCGTTTTTAGACTCTCAATTACCAACCCATATTTTTCGCCTACCGGGCATTTACGGTCCGGGTCGGAGTATTTTCAATCGTCTGGAAACGGGCAAGGCTCGCCGAATTGAGCGACCGGGCCATGTGTTTTGCCGGATCCATGTTGAAGATATTGCTCAAACCCTGTGGGCTTCAATGCAGCGGCCTAATCCTGGATCAATCTACAACGTATCCGATGACGAACCTACGGAGTCGAGCAACTTGATTCTAGAGGCCGCTCAGCTTTTGGGAACAGACCCCCCGGCGGCAATTCCCTTCGATGAAGCTCAAATGAGCCCGATGAGTCTGTCTTTTTGGCAGGAGTCTCGGCGGGTTGCCAATCAAAAAATCAAGTCTGAGTTGGGGATCGACTTGAAGTACCCCACCTACCGGGAGGGGCTGCGGGGAATTTTACAGACCCTTGATGCCTAAAAAGCTTTGCCAATGGCGACAAATAGCCTAGGTTATTCTCTAGCAGTTGTTTTGGACTTGCCCCTTGATGCCAACCCCTTCTCCCCAGGAAACCTTAGAACGCGGTCATCTGTTAACGGAGCAGATTAATCCCAATAGCCACAACCTGGATCAGTTAACTTCCCTGGCCTTGGTTGATCTGTTTCAACAGGAGGATGCTCAAGCCGTGGCGGCGATCGCTGAGGCCCGCCAGGAGATTGCCCAAGCGATTGATTATGCAACTGAGAGTCTGCGCCAGGGCGGACGTTTGTTTTACGTCGGGGCTGGAACCAGTGGCCGTCTGGGGGTGTTGGATGCGGCTGAATGTCCGCCAACTTTTTGTACTTCCCCGGAGTTGGTGCAGGGTATTCTGGCTGGAGGTGCCGCTGCCTTGGTGCGTAGCTCAGAGGATTTAGAGGATCGCCCGGAGGATGGTGCCACTGCGATCGCCCAGCGCCAGGTTACTAGCTTGGATATTGTCGTGGGAATCACTGCGGGTGGTACCACACCGTTTGTGCATGGGGCTTTAAAGGCTGCTCAGGAACGGGGGGCAACAACGGTTTTTATGGCCTGTGTGCCTAAAGACCAGGCACCCATTTCGGTGGATGTGGATATTCGCTTGCTGGTAGGGCCAGAAGTTTTGACCGGGTCCACCCGTCTTAAAGCCGGAACCGTGACTAAACTACTTCTGAATATGATTTCGACGGGGGTGATGGTGCGACTGGGTAAAGTCTATGGCAACCGGATGGTGGATGTGGCGGTCACTAACCACAAGCTCCATGATCGAGCCTTACGAATCCTGGAAGATTTAACAGATTTAAAGCGGCCAGAGGCAGCGGCCCTATTAGAAAAAAGTGGGCGGCGGGTGAAGTTGGCGCTGCTGATGCACTGGACGGGGGCTACGGCTGAAGAGGGAGAAAAGCTATTAGAAGCGCATCAGGGAAATCTGCGATCGGCCGTGAGTAGTAGCAATCCCTTACATTAACTGGCGACTAGGCTCCTACAAGGAACAGGGAGATGAACAACGTTATTCGCAAGAGTCACAACAGACACAGAACTAGACTTTTCCTTTGCTGTATAGTTCATCCTGCACTCTTCCTCAACCCTATTTAGCCTAGACCTGATCTCAGCAGTAAGACTAGGCATTGTCCAAGATTTCAGTTTGTGAATACAGACTCGGACTCCATCAGCTCAGAAACGGAATCACCATGAATGCTCGGCTTTTTACGTTTATAGGTGGAGAGGTTGGTCCTTGGCAGGTTGTCGATGTTAAGCCAGTTATTGGCAAGCCCCTTGCTGATGTCCAGAGGTTGAACGTCGTTGATGGTTCGGTTCCAGTAGAACCCGATATAGCCAAATGGTTCCTCCGCGGGGTAATAAGCAATGAGCGTTATGTCACACGTCCAGAAAAGAATCAACTTGTGGATAAACAGCCAGAGCTAGATCGTCCTGAAGCAACCTGCGCTGCTCTCATCCCGATCCGAAAGACCGCAGCCTGGTGGAGTCTGACCCAGGATGAGCGCCGGAGGATCTTTGAGGAAAGCTCGCACCACATCAAAACAGGTTTGAAGTATCTGCCCACAGTCGCTCGTCGACTGCACCACTGTCGCGATCTTGGAGTAGATGAGCCGTTTGATTTCTTGACTTGGTTTGACTATCCTGCATCTGATTCTGCAGCCTTTGATGAGATGGTAGCTGAACTCCGGGCCACGGAAGAGTGGACGTATGTTGAAAGAGAAGTTGACATCCGCGTGATACGCAATGGGATCTAACGCCTACACTTTTACACTTTAAAAGATTCAAAGAAATAGACCTTTTCCGCCCGTAATGTTGCACTGGCATACCCCAAGCAAGCCAAGATATCTTTATGAGTTAAACCAAGATAGTTCTCCAAAATATCAGACTCACTCCAGCTCTGTGCTAGTAGATCGATGATAAATTCCACTGCCAGTCGGGTGCCTTTAACCACTGGGTTACCTCTCAGAATCTTTGGATCAACAATAATACACTCTTGCCAACTCATCGCTGCTTACTCCAGTTTTACTTGGTCTGATAAGTCACTTGGGTTCCACTTGGAACACAGCTATTTTTTTAACTCAAATTCAATAACCTCAAGAGTACTCCATCGCCTCCACAGACTTTGGCATTCCCTGGGTCAAGATTTCATTGCCTGTTTCTGTGACTAAGACATCATCTTCAATCCGAATTCCAATCCCTCGCCAACGCTGGGGGACCGATGGCTGCTCCTCGGCTAGCTTGATTTCAGGGCCGATATACAGACCAGGCTCGACAGTGATTACTTGGCCGGGTTGGAAATTAAGCGGCGTTTCTCTGTGCTGGTAAACCCCGGCATCGTGAACATCTAGCCCCAGCCAGTGGCCGGTGCGGTGCATATAAAAAGGTTTGTAGATCTCTTCTTCAATTAGTTTCTCAACTTCACCCTGGAGCAACTGTAATTCCACCAAGCCTTCTACCAAAACCCGAACCGCAGTTTCATGCATTTGCTTAAAGGAATGACCGGGGGTAATTTGAGCGATCGCGGCTTCCTGGGCTTTGAGAACCAATTCATACAACCTGCGCTGCTCTGGGGTGAACCGACCCCCCACCGGAAAGGTGCGGGTAATATCGGCGTTGTAGTAGTCGTAGACACAGCCAGCATCAATTAATAGCAGATCCCCATCCTGAAGCTGAGCCTGGTTCTCGGTGTAGTGGAGGATGCAGGCATTGACCCCGGAGGCCACAATTGAGGGGTAGGCTGGGCCCATGCCGCCCCGAAAGCGGAACAATCGCTCAACTTCAGCTTGGATTTCGTATTCGTAGCGGCCTGGTTGAGCCATTTCAAA
>JBGTDP010000004.1:0-8502 GCA_041748255.1 Thermosynechococcaceae cyanobacterium
ACGCATTAACCGGTCAATTTCTATTGTGACCTCTGCTTTTAAGACCCTGCCGCTACTAAAAGAGCCAGACCGTTTGGAGTCTCGCCTCAAAGAGATCCCGCCGGAGCCAGGGGTCTACTTTATGAAAGATGCCAGTGAGCAGATTCTCTATATTGGCAAGTCTAAAAAACTACGCTCCCGGGTCCGGTCCTATTTTCGTAAAGCTCAAGCTCTCACCCCGCGTTTGGACATGATGGTGCGGCAGGTGGTAGAGATTGAGTTTATTGTCACGGATACCGAAGCAGAAGCCCTAGCCCTAGAAGCCAACTTAATCAAGCAGCACCAGCCTTATTTTAATGTTCTGCTCAAGGACGATAAAAAATATCCCTATCTTTGCATTACCTGGTCCGAGACCTATCCACGGATTTTTATCACCCGCAAGCGGCGGTTGAGCCAAGCAAAAGATAAGTACTATGGTCCCTACGTGGATACGCGGCTGCTGCGCCAGACCTTAGGCGTGGTTAAGCGGATCTTTCCATTGCGGCAGCGACCTAAACCATTGTTCAAAGACCGTCCCTGTCTCAACTACGACATTGGTCGCTGTCCAGGGGTTTGTCAGCAGTTGATTGACCCCCAGGACTATCGCAAGATCCTGCAGAAGATTGCCATGATCTTTCAAGGCCGAACTGGAGAGCTGATTGAGACTCTTTCTAGCCAGATGGATCAGGCTGCCGAACAGTTGAATTTTGAGCAGGCAGCACGACTGCGAGATCAAATTTCTGGACTCAAAACCCTGGGGGCTGATCAAAAGGTAGCGTTGCCCGATGACACGATTTCTAGAGATGCGATCGCCCTAGCTGCAGATCAGCAGTATGCCTGTGTGCAACTATTTCAAATTCGGGCTGGACGTTTAGTGGGCCGATTAGGTTTTATTGCTGATGCCCAGTCCGGAACTCCAGGGGCTATTCTGCAGCGCATCTTAGAAGAACACTATGCCAGTGCTGATCCGGTAGAAATTCCCAGCGAAATCCTCAGTCAGCATGACTTGCCCCAGGCAGAGTTTCTGGCCGAGTATCTCAGTACCTATAAAGGCCGCAAGGTAACCATATTGACGCCGCAACGCCAGATGAAGGCAGATCTAATCGAGATGGTGGAGCGCAATGCCCAGTATGAGTTAGCCCGCACTCAGCAGTTTGGCGATCGCAATTCCCAGGCCCTCAAAGATCTGGCAGAAATTCTTGATCTGCCGGATATTCCCCACCGGATTGAGGGGTACGACATTTCCCATGTCCAGGGGTCAGATCCAGTGGCCTCCCAAGTTGTCTTTGTGGAGGGGTTGCCTGCCAAGCAGCACTATCGCCACTACAAAATCAAAAATCCCAAGGTGAATGCCGGGCACTCCGATGATTTTGCCAGTTTGGCAGAAGTAATCGGACGGCGGTTTCGCAAGTATGCTGCCGATCAAACCCTAGAACGGCTAGGCAACCCGGACTGGCCAGATTTGATCATGATTGACGGCGGCAAGGGGCAACTTTCGGCTGTGGTGGCGGTGCTAAAAGATCTTGAGTTACTTGATGATTTGCAGGTGGTGAGTCTGGCAAAACAGCGAGAAGAAATCTTTTTGCCGGGGGAATCTTTGCCGTTAAACACCGATGCCGAGCAACCAGGGTCTCAGCTTCTACGCCGGTTGCGGGATGAAGCTCACCGATTTGCTGTTAGTTTTCATCGCCAGCAGCGGACCGAACGAATGCGGCGATCGCGCTTGGATGAAATTCCAGGCTTGGGGTACTACCGTCAAAAACAGCTTTTGGCAAGCTTCCGCTCTGTGGACTACATCCGGGAGGCCACTCCTGAGCAACTGGCCACAGTTCCCACAATTGGCCCCCAATTGGCTCAGCAGATCTATGACTATTTTCATCCCTAAGCTTGCCTGATCAGGCAAGCTTAGGGAGAAGTTTTTCTTTATCGGTAAGCATTACTTCTGGAAGTTTGACTGTTAAGTTAAGTAAAAATTTTAAGTTAGTCTGATACTAAATCTATCTAGAAGTGAGAGCTTCCTAGCACATTTAGTATCAGTAATTACATTTACCCCAGGATCTAGGAATGAATCTCCCTGAAAGCGATCCCCGATTTTTTGTTCTAGAAAATCAGTCCTGGGGATCATTGCCAATGAGTAGTAATAACGGCATAATATTAAGGTCTATCTGAGCGTCCATCTCTCATAAATTTTTTATTAATTCTTTAGAATTTAACTCTATTTTTGTGTTATCTAGATAGACTCAGCAGTTTAAATTCAAGCATTCTTTAAACAAAGGAATTTTAGGATGAACGTTGTTGAAAAAGTTAGGTGTCCTAACTGCGGCAATTTTGCAGAACGGCACCATTTAATTGATAAGCGGCTCGTTCGCACTCAATGTTCTGCCTGCGATTACCTGATGATTACCTGTGGAATCACTGGCAAAGTTATAGAAGCTTATGCCCCTGGCATCTATGCAGATCGTGAGTTGAGAAAACAGTTACGTTAATTAAACTTAAAGATCCCCGCTTACTAAGCGGGGATCTTTGTTATAGGTTTCTTGAAGTTAGGTAGAGATTAACTTCTGACTGATCTAGAAAGGTAGGATTCTAAACAGCGAGAAGGCTCCAGTCACAGGTGATAAGACTGAGCCAAGGGTATCTGAGACCTTAGCTAAACCAGAACGATTGACAACAATCACATCACCGTTGCGCAACAGGGGATTTTTTTCCTCATTAATACTCTGAGAAAAATCGACCGGAAGTGTGCGCTTAGAAACAGTACCATCAGCCTTCAGCCGCACGAGGTCAACTTCGCTCTTTCTTGCCCGTCTATTTTCAAAGCCACCCGCTGCTAGCAAGCCTTGGTTAAGAGGCGTATCCGGGCGCACCTGAACAGCGCCGGGGTTTTTAACTTCGCCCACCACATTAATTGTAATGGTGCTAGGGGAAACACTAGAAGCAGCCAAGGTTGGAGCCTCTCCAGGGTTGACGGCAGTTGCCGTGGGGATAGAAATCGTATCTCCTTCCTGCAGAACTAAGTCTTGGGCTGTTTCTCCTCCTTGAACTAGCTTCCAAAGGTCAACGTTGATTGCCTGAGTTTTGCCAGCCCTGGTTTGGCGACGGACCTGGACTTGTCGCAGGTTGGCCATGGGTTTAATACCACCCGCGGCTTGAATTGCCTGGGTCACTGTTGGGGGGCCGCCACCGTTGCCACCCGCCACTGAACCTGTCTCTCCAGCTTCGCCTACTTTAGAAGAACCACTGGATAAAGTATAGGGACCGGGCCGATAAACTTCGCCGACTACAGCAACTTTGAGGGGCACCCCTTCAGAACCAGTGAAGTTCGCATCTGCCAGGGACTGCTGTTCGGCAATATTAATATTTTCAAGAGTTGGAACTCTAATTGAGTCTCCATCCCGTAAAACAATATCTCGCCGAAGGTCACCGTTTTGCAAGAACTCCCAAAGATTGACCGTCATCACCTGGTCTGGCTTAGAGCCTCCTTGGGGACGGCGAACCTGGATCTGACGCACATCTGCCGAGGGCCGCAATCCCTTGGCAATCTGAAGGGCTTTAGTCAGGGTGGGGAACTGGATACTACCACCGCTTTCTGAAGAAAGCGGGACTGCATAGGAACCAGGACGGGTGACCTCTCCAGCAACTGCGATATTTAAAGGTCGAGGTGCGAGCAGGCTCACCGTCAAAATTGGGCGCTTGAGAAAGCGAGAATACTTAGCGGAGAGCAGATTCGTGGCTTGATCAATGGTTAGTCCTTGGACAGGAATCCGACCAATTAAAGGTAGGTTAAGGGTGCCGTCGACTAAAACCTGATGCTGACCTTTGTCACCGCTATATTCAGGAACATTAAAGATATCGATCTGGATTTTATCTCCAGGACCCAGGGTATAAGATTCGTTGAGTCGCTCTACAGAGATGGTTGAAGAGGGGCTAGGTTGGAGGGCTAAAAGACTTTCTACTTTAGAAGTGCTAAAGGAGGAAGATTTGGCCGACTCTATAGTAGGGGACTGAGCCAAGCCGGGGACTGGGGAAGCTGCGATCGCCAAGGCCAACAGCGTGATCCCTGAAATCGGTTTTTTGAGGAGTTTGGAAGGACCTGCGTAAACCATATCGCTTAATTAACTTATGTAGAGTACAGATGGCAGAAGTCTGCCTTAATGACGCGCTGACCACTTGAGATGTTTCTGGCTGATACTGGGATAAAATTTCAAGGTTTATTCATAGTGCCATCAAATTTGTCATCCCAGGCTTTCTGGCAATTAAACCCGGCAAAATGCTTAGAGAGATATTTTCTAGAACCTGCTCTTGATTGTTTGTAGAGGATTAGCCTTTCTACAGTTCCCGCTTTTGTTTAGAGAACGGACATAAGGTAACATCTCTTTAAGTTTTGCTGGGCCAAGCGTAAACTCAAACCTAAAGCGAGTCAAGCCCAGAAACACTAGCTTTGGGGGCTTGAGATTTCACGAGATGCTTTTGGCATCAGCTCCATCCATTTGGGTGGACAATTCTCTGTCAACAATCGTAACTATGACTTGGAGGCCCGAAGTTGACCACAGGCTGCATCTTCCTCCAAGCCGCGCGATCGCCGGACACTCGCAGCAATATGGTTGGCTTTTAAAATCTTGAGAAAAGCATCAATCCTTTGCGGCTGGGGACGTTGATAGTCCGCTTCACTAATTGGATTGTAGGGAATCAGATTTACATGGCTCTGAAATCCCTTGAGATGGGTCGCTAACTCTTGGGCATGGGTTGGCAGGTCATTTACCCCGGCAAGTAAGACATACTCAAAGGTCACCCGCCGCCCCGTGATCTCTACGTACTCCCGGCATTCCTGCAAGAGAGTTTCTAAAGGATACTGGCGGGCGCTGGGAACGAGCTGGGTTCTTAGGGCCTGGTTAGGAGCATGGAGGCTAACGGCTAGGGTGACTTGCAGTTGAAATTGGCCTAAGCGCCGGATCTGACCGGGAATTCCCACAGTAGAAAGGGTAATCGACCGCTGCCCAATGCCGACATCTTGATTGAGGGATCTGATCGCTGCTAAGACAGAATCTAGGTTGAGCAGCGATTCCCCCATCCCCATAAACACAACATTGCTCACCCGTTGCTGAAAGTCTTCCTGAACCGTCAGCACCTGATCAACAATTTCGTGCCGAGCTAAATTTCTAATCAAGCCGCCTTTACCCGTGGCGCAGAAATCACAGGCCATCGGGCAGCCAACCTGGGAGGAAACACAGACCGTGAGCCGCTTTTGGGTTGGAATCCCAACCGTTTCAATAATTTGCCCATCCCTGAGACGTAGCAGAAACTTTACTGTCCCATCGGGGGCTTGCGCTCGGTGGTGCAATGTGGAGCGCCCAATCGGAACCTCGGCCATGGCTGAGCGCCACTGCTGGGGTAGTACAGTAATCTCCTCCAGCGATCGCGCACCTTTTTGATAAATCCATTGGTGTAACTGCCGACCTCGGTAGCCAGGCTGCTGCTGAAGTTGAACCCACTGAGACAGTTCAGCTTCAGAGGCCCCCAACAGCGGTGGTCCAGATAAAGACGTGCCATTCCCCTGCATACCAGCCTCGGGAGCATTCATCGCTGTTGAGGGAAGATCAATTTGAGGTTGAGATGCTGGCATACCAAGGTCTTGTTAAAAGGTGTTTCCAGGAAAATTGTTGCTTTGCCTGAGATTTCTATTGTAAGGGTCCGATTGGGAATGCTTGGCAATTGATCCAGCTTTCCAACGGCTTGATCTAACTTAGATAAAGTGCATAGACTATCAATTGCCTGAACGAAGGAGTGAATTTTTAAGTGTCCGAGTTTTACGAATCAACCCAAGCATTAACGGCGCTCTCCAGTAACCATCAGTCTCCTCTAGACGCTTCCCTGCTTGAGGCAGTCCAGGTACAAACGACAAAGCTAGAGGGACGGCAGCGGCAGATTAGTGCCAAGTTGCAGCTTGCTCACTCAGTTGATCAAATCTGGCAAATCTTAACCGACTATGAATCTTTAGCAGAATTTATCCCCAATCTGGCTAAAAGCCAACGCTTAGAACATCCAGAAGGGGGGATTCGGCTAGAACAGATTGGGATGCAAAGAGCGCTGAAGCTAAGTTTTTCAGCCCGAGTCGTTCTAGACATGGCAGAGGAATTTCCCCATACAATCCGATTTCAAATGATCGAGGGAGACTTTAAAGACTTTTCCGGGGCCTGGAAATTAGAGCCTCTACTCGACAGCGGCGGTCCACCCACCCTGTTGTCTTACACAGTCCGCGTTTGGCCTAAGCTAACAATGCCAATCATGGCGATTGAGCGCCGCCTACGCAGCGACCTAGCGCTGAACCTGGTGGCAATTCAACAGCGGTTACAAGAGAAATTTGATTAAGATACCCCCAGGGGAATTCGAATCCCCGTCGCCTCCGTGAAAGGGAGGTGTCCTAGGCCTCTAGACGATGGGGGCGTATCTGACTAAGCCTTTATTAAGCTATCGAATGTCCGTGCCCGTGTCAACCCGGTATTTAAGACACCGGTATTTAAGACATAAGACATCTTGCTAGCGGCGTTGATTGAGAAACTGACCTGCGAGTCCCATGGCATCACCGATGTCTACAGAACCGTCATGATCTGCGTCTAGAAAAGTATTTAGGACCGAATTAGATCCAGCTTGGGAATTATGTGTGTTACTCCCGGTCTGGAGAAAGTTAAGAACCAAGGGCACTAAGACCGGGAGCATTGCCTGAATCGTTGAGGGATTAAGCCCAGCTCGTTGGGCAGTCTCTTGTACAACCTGCTGCTGTTGCCCTTGAGAAAACAAATCCTGCACTGCTCGTGGATTTGGGCCCGTACCGCTGTAATGATTGACAAACGCTTGAGCTTGCTCATTTCCTGCCTCAGCTTGCTTCTGCCTCAGGGCTGAGCGAACGTAGTTGCCAACCACAGACATCGCGGTTTGGGTGGCTGAGGGGCTAGTCCCATAGCCACTACTAAGCTGCTGCGCAGCTTGCATAATCCCCCCTAACTGACCGGTACTTGCCTGCTGGCTAGGGTTATCTACCGCACCTAAAATCTGGTCAAAAAGCGCCATGCTTGTTTCTCCTAAATGTCTTCTACTAACCTGAAGTCGGGGCCAAGGCATTACCCTTGACCCAAACCTTAAGCGACTTTCACTTGATCAATTTGGACATTAGTTGCCCCATCAAGTCGCTTGGCAATACTAACCATCTTGTTGAGAATTTCTTGGTTAGGAGCTTCGCCTTTAAGGACAACGGTGCTTTCATGCTGAGCAATATGCACAGTCTCAATATCATCAATTTCTGGATCTTGATCAAAGGCTAAAGCAACCCGCTTAGCTAGGCCACTTTGATCGTATTCTCCATTGAGTCCAACCCGCTCTGGGGGAATATCTTCAGAGTTAGGATTGCGGGAAAACTCTTTTGCAGGAGCGCCACTGGCAACCTGCTGAGCATTCTGGGGGGTCTTTTCTCCAAACAGTCTTTGTAACCAACCCATAGGTGTTTGATTCTCCATTTAGTTTCTTAGGTTAATCAAACCGCTTGAGCAGCCCCTTAAGCATCTTCCTGTCAGGGGATTCCCAATTTGCGGTTTATCGTTCCCATGGAGGATTTTTGCTGGGACGCAAGGGGATTTAAGTTACAACCAACCCCATAGCCGGTAAACCACCAAGCCAATATATTCCTTTAGGGCACTAGAGGTTTGCTGAAGACTATTGGCCTGTGGGAGTAGATCAATCAACAGGGCTGGCAGGCTTGCTGGTTGCTGATCGGCGTAAGTGATACGAAAATCGGTGGGAGCAGCGATCGCAGAGATTCCTAGATGCTTAAAGATCAATAGCGATCGCGGCATATGTAGGGCGGATGTAACCAGCAGCACCGGAGCTTGAATTTCTTGACGGTCTAAGATCTGTTTAACGTTCAGGGCATTTTCGTAGGTATTGCGGGAGCGTGAGTCTTGCAAAATAGCTGTGGCTGGCACTCCCAGGGTTTGGATCACTGTTGCCATATCGGTTGATTCTGGCGTCCCAGTCCCCAGCCAGCGAATTCGGCCACCACTGAGAATAATTCGAGGGGCTTTGCCCTCTCGATACAACTGGGCTGCATACAAGACCCGATCCCCCGCTTCGCTCAAGTCCACTCCAGGGCGGGGAGGAAGCGCTGGTTTAGTGGCACCGCCTAAAACCACAATTGCCTCTACCTGCGGCAGATTACCGGCGGTGATATTTTGGAATTCAAGAGATTGCACCAGTCCATTGGCAATTAAAGGACTGCTCCCCAGCCATAACACCAATAGACTTAGGGAGATTGCTGTTGCGGCTAACCGAGGCCGTTTCCAGAAGCTAAGAAGCGCTACTACCATTAACAAGCAGCTCAGCCCCAAAGGGTAGAGAAACAGCGGTAGCAGTTTAGAGAGAAACAAAAACATTGATCACCTTTACCCAAGAAGCCGGAGCCCATAGGAGTTAGCTTCTCAAGTTTGCCTGTTT
>JBGTDP010000005.1:0-11422 GCA_041748255.1 Thermosynechococcaceae cyanobacterium
GTGGCACCTCGGTGAAGGTTGGCAAGCTATTTTCTGGAGAAATCTTAGACATGATTTAAATTTTTACTCAGGGGGCAAATCAACCCCTGGGGGTCGGGGTTGATCCAATAACTCTTGCTTGGAGACTTTGAGCTGTTTCCAGAGGGACTTAATTTTTGAATAAGCTTCTTGAGGAGGGATTTTTCCGCCGGATTCTAGCCCGCAAATCAGGCTGATCTGTTGGGCAAATTCCTGCAAGTTGTCATTAAATGTCAAGTTTTCAGGGGTAAATTTACCCCGGTACTTGCTTCTGGGGTAGAGGAATTCTGGCTTGCTGTTTGGCTCATTCACGCTGGAGTCTCCCCACCTTGACTGCTGAATGGTTGAAGTTCGAGCGTCAGACTCAAACCCCTTTAATCTAACACTGGCAAAAAACTGTTGAAATCTGACTACTCGGAAGCCCAGGATTTTGCCCAGTTTAAGGTCTGTTTGACCTGATCCGGGCTACCGGCTTCGCAATATAGCCGCAGGACTGGCTCAGTGCCACTAAACCGGATTAATAACCAACTCTGATCTTCTAAACGCAACTTATAGCCGTCAACCGTCAGACAATCAATCACCTTTTTGCCAGCAACGTCTGTTAAGGGGTGGGCTTGAAGTTGTTGCAACAGCCGGGACCGCTCTTCCATGCTCCTCAGGGGCAAGTCAATTCGGTCATAGAAAGAGGTATAGCCAGTTTGAGTTTGCAAGTCTCGATAAAGAGTGGCCAGGTCTTGATTCGATTCAGCCACTGCTTCTAGCAGATAGAGGGCCGATAGCAGTCCATCCCGCTCTGGAATGTGGGTGCCGAAGCCAATGCCTCCAGATTCTTCGCCCCCCAGCAAGATAGCGTCATTTTCCACCATCCGGTCGGCAATGTACTTGTAGCCAATTGGAGTTTCAAATACTTTCAGGTCGTGTAGTTTTGCCACCCGAGGAATTAAATCCGAGCCGCTAATGGTTTTAATCACTTCCCCCGTAAACCCCCGCCGCACGGCCAGGTGATCCACTAGCAGTGGAATTAAGATTTGAGGACTTAAAAAATTAGCCTGACCGTCCACGGCGGCAATGCGATCGCCATCGCCATCAAAGACCAAGCCAACAGTGACCGACTCCGGTCTGGTTGGATTGGCTTTAATCACCCGAAACAGCTTACTCAAATAGCGAGGCAGGGGTTCTGGGGCCCCTCCCTCAAATAGCGGATCTCGATCTTGATTGAGTTCTTGAATCGGACAGGCCAGGATTTTTTCTAGCCCTCCCGCCGCTGCCCCGTGCATGACATCGGCAAAAACCGTTAGCTTCCCCTGGGCGATCGCGGCTTGAATTTGATCCACCTTTACCTTGGAGCGCAGGATTTGGCAGTAGCCCGGCCAGGGATCAAAGGATTGGATCTTTCCTGGGGTTGCCTGCTGAGGGGCTTGGGATAGCATTGCTTCAATTTTTTCGGTCACCGCTGGCGGCACCGACCCCCCAAAGGCTCCCTTTACCTTTAACCCGGAATAGGCCGCTGGGTTGTGACTGGCGGTAATTACCAGCGCCCCCAGGGCCTGGTGTTGCTTCACAGCCCAACTCAAGGCCGGGGTAGAGGCATAGTTATTTGCTAGTAAAACATCAAAGCCAATTTCACTGACTGCCTCGGCGGCAGTTTGGGCAAATTGTTCTCCCAAAAACCGCCGATCGTAGCCCACAACCACTGTATTGCTTTGCCCTGATCCCCCATAGACTTGTGCTAAGACCTGGGCGGCTGCTTGGGCCGCCCTGATCAGCCGCTCAAAGGTAAAATCTGCGGCAATCACTCCCCGCCAGCCGTCCGTGCCAAATTTAATTGGGCCAACAGCCGTTGGCAAAGAAGAAGGTTGAGCCATTGTCAAAATCCGCTTTGGGTACAAACTTAGTAATCAAAGTGTATCGGGTTCGGTGAGTTCCAAGCCAATGACAATTTTTCTGAGCTTGGTGGGGAACAGGTGTCTTTCCAATCAATCCATTCACTGCATCGGCTTGGGAAACATCTATGGATGATTGATCGGCAATGTCATCAGAGGCATTAGCGGTAGGCGCGGATAATCCGAAACAAAATACGGCCCTAACCAGTCTGAGAGGCTTTTGCTGGTTTTTGTATAGTAGGGGCAATAGGACTGGTTTATTCTTGGCGATGGGAGGAGCATTGATGCTGATCCAGGGAGTGCTACTGCTGCTGATTGGCTCAGCAATGATCTTCTACGTCTGGTGTGCGATCGCTACCTGGCGGTTTTTTAGCCTCAAACCAGAAATGCCTGGGGGGGATCAAGGGGTATCGGTCCTGGTTCCGGTCTGCGGTGTTGATCAAAATGCCCGCAGCAACTGGACCTCCTTTTGTTGTCAAAACCATGATCACTACCAGGTTCTGTTCGGGGTTATGGACCCTGAGGATCCGGCAGTGCCGATTTTGAAGGAACTGGTGGCCAGATTTCCGGAGCGGGCGCAGTTGATTTTCTGTCAGGAGGTGCGGGGGGTTAACCATCAAATCAGCAACCTGACTCATCTGCTGGAGGCAGCGGACCACGAAGTTGTGATCTTTGCCGATAGCGACATTAGTGTTGGCCCAGATTACCTTTCTCGGGTGAGTGCCCTCCTTGCCGACCCAGCGATCGGGGTTGTCACCTGTCCCTATGTGGATCATAATCCCCAGTTTCTGGGAGCGGCCATGGCAGCTTTAGGACGCGGCATTGACTTTATTCCCAGCGTGCTAATAGCCCGCAGTCTTGATGGTGGGCTGCGCTTTGCCCTTGGCCCCACGATCGCCACCCGTCAATCAGTTCTGAGCAAAATTGGCGGACTGCGCAGCATTGCTAACCACATCGGCTCTGATTATCACATCGGCAAGCGGGCCGCTGATGCTGGCTTTCGGGTTGAACTCTCAGATTATGTTTTGGAGAACCCCTGTGGCCGGGAAACCATCTGGCAAGTGTTTCAGCGGGAGTTGCGCTGGGCCAGAACCATTCGCTTAAATCGAGGTTGGCAGTATTACGGCCTCGTGGGCAGCTACGGGACGGTTTACTGCGGGGTCTTACTACTAGCAAGTGGTTTTCAACCCTGGGCAGTAGCGGTTGGGCTTGTGACCTTGGCCTTGAGAATTATCCAAGCAGGGATGGCAATCCGCAGCCTAAACTGCCCCAACCTCTTTCGGTGGCTCTGGGCGCTGCCAATTCGGGATGGGATCAGCTTTATCATCTGGGTCAGCAGCCTCTTCGGCCAGAGTGTGCAGTGGCGGGGACGGCGGCTAAGAATCGAAGCCGGGGGCGCCCTAAAAGAACAGCCAGGGGAAACGGTTTGAGCAACCAATTCTGCCCAGCTACCCTTAATTTTGCTCAACGCTAGAGGGGACGATGGGGAAAAGATTTAGCGGTGTCCTGATTAACGCAGCAGTGGCCTGTTTTTGGTTGCTCTTGATTGGGCTCTCTTATCACTTTTTCCCAAATCAACCGGCAGTCAGATTGAGTGCATCTCGAATTGTTTTGATTGGGGTTGCCATCCAGTTATTATTCGTGGCCAGGCAGGAACGGGCGCAGATCCGGCATCGGGTTAGCGTTTTTTTTACAGCAGTAACCCACCCAATCAATCTGGCCGTGTTTCGGATTGTGTTTTTTGGTTGTCTATTCACTGCCGTGAATCCGGCTGAAATTGTTTGGTTCAGTCAGTTACCGCCAGAACTGCAGTTTGCCCCTACCGGGCTGGGCTGGTTGCTGACGAATTTACCGATTAATCAGACCTTGGCAAGCATTTCAAGTTATTTAATCCGGTTGTTTGCCTTGACAGGAATACTAGGGCTTTTTTCGCGCACTTCTGCAACCTTGACCGTACTTTTAGGGATTTACGCCCTGGGAATCCCTCAATTTTTTGGCAAGGTCAATCACTATCATCACCTGCTATGGTTCGCGGCAATTTTAGCCGCTAGCCGCTGTGGAGATATGTTCTCGATAGATGCCGTTTGGGCAGCTTGGAAACGAGCTGATCGCGGTGTGGTTGAGCCCCCGGCGGAGTCTCAGGTTTATGCTCTACCCTTGCGGTTTGTGTGGCTGCTGATTGGGATCATTTATTTCTTTCCTGGCTTCTGGAAGGTTTGGTTGTCGGGGTTTGACTGGGCCTTGAGTGAAAATTTCAAGTTTCAGCTCTATAACAAATGGTCAGAACTGGATGGGTGGTTGCCCTTCTTTCGGCTAGATCAGTATCCACTCCTCTACAAACCTCTAGCCCTTGGGGCAATTATTTTTGAGCTTTCTTTTATCTTCTTGATTTTCTGGCCCCGAGTGCGATCGCTGATGGCTGTGGGTGGGATTATTTTCCACGCCATGGTGGGCAAGTTCATGCAGATTCATAATTTTTGGACGCTGCAAGCAAACTATGTGGCCTTTTTTGATTGGCATGCTTTTTTTCAGCGGCTCGGCAGCTGGCTTTACCCCCAGCAACTTTACCTGGTCTACGATGGCAACTGCCAGCTTTGCCGCCGGACGATTGCCTGTTTGCGGGTGTTTGACCTCTTGGGTCGGATTACCTATGTGAATGCCCTTGACTCTCAAGCCCTAAGACGCCAAGGCTTGGCCTGGCTAGACTATGACGCCCTGATGGTCGATATACATGCAGTTGTGCAAAAACAAACCTGGGCTGGTTTTGCCGCCTACCGAGTCTTAGCAGCCCGGATGCCAATTTTCTGGCCGATATTGCCCCTGTTATCTGTCTGGCCAATCCCAAAGCTTGGCAACCAGATTTACCGGCGGGTCGCCGACTCCCGCACCTGCCAAGTTGCCCATCTTCTGGCGTCGGACTCCAGACTGGGAAAAATAAACTCACCCCACCGGACTCTAGCTATCACAGCAGTGGGGCTGTTCTTACTAGTAATCAACAGTATTTGTGGCCTGGCAGGTATCTATCGGGCCTGGCCGTTTGCCCTGTATCCTCCCTTTGCAGTTCTGGCCAAGGAAACGAGAGAATCCTTAGAAATTATTCCCCTCAGCTCAACGGGAGAGCCACTGCCTTTTGATCAGCAAATCTTGAAGCAAAAATTTGCCGCCGATCGCTATGAAGGCTTGATTTATAGCATTTTAGGAACTGGCAGACCAGATTTAGACCAGTATTCTTCCCCCTGGATGCAGCGGCTGATTGCCAGCATTGTTGGCTCCAGAGAAGATGTAGCCCAACAACGCGTGCGACTCAAAGCCCTCTGGCAAGTGGCGGTACAAACTGACCCCCGGCTAGCGCCAGCGGCTTCTGTTCAGTTCTATAAAGTCCGACGCTGGACCACTCCCCAGCAATCCACTCATCCAATTCAGCGGGAATTAATTTTTGAGTTGAAATTGTAGATCCATCCTGCTCTCCTTGGACGGGGTTAGCCGCTACCAGTGATCAGGGATGGGCACATCCTGGATTAATCCTCCCCTCTTGCTTAGGCAGGGAAGTCTACTTTGAGCGGATGAATTGAGTGGATTAATTCAGAAGAATTCTTGAAGTTCACGCCTTAGGCATTCAAGGCGGTCAAGGGATCAAAGCCTCCCTGTCGCAATTGTTCAACCGCTGGCAACTGCTGAAGGCGCATCAGCTCGGAAATAGCAGTCATTTCTGGATTGCGCTGATTTCCTGCCACTGCTACCACCTGATGATTTTGAATGTAGTAGGCAATAAACTTGAGTTCAGCCAAATCCCCATCCACAATCACTTCCTCCCAGGTTTTGGCGTGCCCCACGTAGCGCAGTTTTAGCTCAAACTGACCCGTCCAGAAAAAAGGCACTCCCTTAAACTTGACTGCTTTCCCAGACATGTTATCAGCAGCAATTCGACCGTGCTGGGCTGCCAGCCGCCAATGTTCAATCCGAGTCGGTTTACCGTCTAGAGGAAACTGGGCAATATCGCCAGCGGCATAGAGTCCCTCCATCACCTGCAGATGCTCATTCGTCGAGAGACTCTGGTCTTGGTTTCGTTCCACCCCCGTTAGATAATCAGTCACGGGTTGAACGCCTATCCCAATTACCACTAGATCAGCAGGCAAGCGATCGCCAGTTTCTAAAACAACGGTTTTGACCTTGCCCTCCCCTTCAAACTGGGTGGCTTTGGTTTGCAGCCGAAAGCTAATTCCATGGCGCTGGTGCTCCTGTTGAAAGACTTTGCCGAGCTCCGCCCCGAGAATTTTCTCAAGGGGCACTGAGTCCGGGGAGACCACGGTGACAGTGAGTTGCCGCTCCCTGAGGCTAGCGGCGGCTTCCATGCCAATAAAACTAGATCCAATCAC
Organism: Thermosynechococcaceae cyanobacterium; assembly: GCA_041748255.1. Taxonomy (GTDB): domain Bacteria; phylum Cyanobacteriota; class Cyanobacteriia; order Thermosynechococcales; family Thermosynechococcaceae; genus JBGTDP01. Next base: position 6,278 of record JBGTDP010000005.1, read on the forward strand.
CACCACCTGCGATTCGGGTTTGGCGGCAGCAATGATCTGCTCAGCATCTTTGTAACTGCGGAGGGTAAAAATATTCTCTAGCTCTGCCCCCGGCACCTTAAGGTAGCGGGGTTTACCCCCGGTGGCCAGTAGCAGGCTGTCGTAGCTCAGGGTTGAATCGTCGGCAAAGGTGATACTTTTTTGGGACGGATCAACCTGTATCACCGCTTGGCCCAGGCGTAGCTCAATGCCGTGTTGGTCGTAAAAGTCCTGCGATCGCCAGACAACCGGTTCTGCCTCCTCCGGGTCCCCGGCCAGGTACTGCTTGCTCATTTTGGGGCGATCGTAGGGCAAGGTATCTTCGGAGCTAATCATTACAACCCGTCCCTGGAAACCATCTTGTCGCAAGGTTTCTGCAGCGATTGAACCCGCTGCCCCAGCCCCTAAAATCACAAAGACACGGCTATCTGCTTCCGGATCGTAGGCTGCCATCTCCGGAGTCTGGGCAGATTGCTGCTCCTGGGGCACCGTGACCACAACATCTTGGCCCTTAACCTGAACTGGATAGCAAGGCAGACCATCAAACCCTGGTGGCTCTAGAAGCGCTCCTGATTGAGCGTGAAAGCAGGCATTGTGCCAGGGACAGACAATTCGCTCACCTTTGAGAACCCCTCTAATTAAAGGTGCTCCATAGTGGGTACAGGTGGCCCCCAAGGCATGAAATTCACCATTGACGCGGGTGAGCAACACCTCTGTTTCTCCCACCGACACTTGGCGCATCTGGCCATCTTTTAGATCGTCTGCCTGGGCAACGATCGCACTAATAGAGTTCATAACTTTATTTATTACTTAAATCCAAGCTATGGGGTGTTGCTGCCCCGGACAATCCCTGATTAGCCATGTTTGTGGCGATGTAAGACTTGTCCAGACCAAACAGTCGTTCGGTGAGAATCTCGCATCCCTCAAAAATCCTCTGCAATTCTGATCTTGTTAACAGCCTGGTCTCTTCGCAGGTCATCCTGGCATCAATCCAGTTTGGATTCCTCCGCATAGCTCCAAGCTGAAAATGTTCGTGAAGCAAAGTTCGGAGTGATAAAGGCAAATAAGCAAAGAAAGGAAAGTAGAAATGGGGCTCAATCGGAAATGATTTAGCTGGAGTCTGAATCCAATAGTATTGGCCAATTTCTTGAACTATATTAGCCATGGATTTTTGCGATCGCAGATTGCCCACATGCTCAATAACTGAGTTTGAGTAAACAACGTCATATTGATCTTGTCTGAGGGAAGATCTATCTAAGGCACTTCCGGCATAATTGTGCAGAACGATCCCCGCAAGGGTTTGGGTCTTATCCTTTCGAGGCGGAAGATTAACCACATCAATGCACTTGATTAGTCCTCTGGGAATGTACTGTAAATTCATCTTCCAATAATCAATTGTCCCCCCCATGTCTAATACGTGTGCATTAGAGACACCCCGAAGACCTGCATAATGCACAAATTGCTGGAAGCGTCGAGCTCTGGCTTTTGCTGAGATCGATTTTGGATCATTAAGGTCATTTTTCATGGGATCTTCATGAGATTTTATGGAATAGACGCTTGAGCCTTGATTAGATGGTTATCAACCAAGCTCATCAGTCTTAGGTGCTGGTAAAAACTTTGTGACCAGAGCTACGATTCCCCAGGTGGTTTAATAACGGGAGCAGGCAGGAACTGGGCTTTGCTAGAGATGCCAGAGGGATGATCTGGCTCCCAGAAATTTTAAGCATGGGAATAGTTCTCAATCAGATGATTCGTTTCAAGCCATTGCACTGACTGCAAGCATTATTCTGTTGATCTAAAGTTTGGATACGAAAGTCCTCAGAATCCCTGTTGATAGAACAAGAGTTTGAAGAAGAGAATTGCTGTCTATCCCCCTCCACAAGATTGTAAACGCTCTTTCTAGAGTCGTCTGAAAAATAGTTATGCCTAAAGGATTTCCATCATTACGTTGAAATGTTTCTGCAGGTTGCAGGTGTCGTGGTCATTGATGTTTGTGTCGCTGAGTTCCAGATTATAGAAGTCAATAAAATCAGCTTCAAAGTAGGGGCCAGCATGCCAGGTGCCCAAATCTAACTTAATAAAGCAATCACCGGGAATTTGAAAAGCCACAATATGCCCTAAAAGGGATGGAGCAAGGACTGAGGGCGGGGCAACGGCAATCAACCATTCTTTACCTGCCAAAGAACCAAGGCATTGCGTACATTTGAGATGCCGCGTGATTTTATCAAACTGACGCCCCCGATGCTGCAAACGCATCAGGTAGAGGCGGGGGCCCGGTTGAAGAACCAATTGAGCATCCGCTGGGCCGTAGGGTTGGTGATCTTCTCGGCTGAAAACAACTTGACCATAGGGCTTAAAATTATCTGCCGTGATCGTTTGAGCTTGGATTTGCTGAGGGTTTGCGCTCATTTTCTGTATTTTCGTAGATACCAATATTCAAAGAAGGAAGTCTTTTTACAAGGTGCGAATTCCAGCAATTAATCCCCGGCAAACAGCGGTGAGAAAATCTAAGTCTAGGGTTTCTAGGCGATCGCTGGGACGGTGGTAGTGGGGATTACGTAAATCGGCAGTATCCGTCACCATCAAGGCTCGGTAGCCCTGATCCCAAAAGGAGGCATGATCACTGCGGCGAGTTGCGGGTAAAATATGACCTTTTTGCCCGGCAATCAGCCACTCACTGGCAGCCCCATTTTGCCGTAGACGCCCACAGAGAAACGCCAGCTCTGGCAGCGCCAGCCAGTTCCCAATTAAGCCAATGAAATCCCCGCGATCAGGATAAAAGCACTGTAAAGGCGGCGGATAGTGCTGGGAACCAGGGGTGCGATCGCAGTAACCGAGCATTTCCAGCGACACCACTAATCGCAAAGTCTGATCCTGTTGCCTTAACTTGGCTGCATAGTGACGGCTACCCGCCCGGTCCCATTCTTCTAGGTCAAAGGCAACTAAACGGACGGGATATCTCCCTGGTTGCTGGGCCAGGGAGCGGGCCAACTCCAACAAGACGGCAACCCCAGTAGCATTGTCATCGGCACCAGGGGAGCCAGGAACCGCATCAAAGTGGGCCCCCACTAAGATTGGCGCCTCAGGCTTAGGCCGCGCCCCCGGCAAATTCAAAATTAAGTTTTGGTGGGTTTTACGGCGATGTTCAAACGAGTCTACGTCCACCCTGCCCCACTGCCCCAACTGCTGGCGAATATACTCCTGAACGTAGAAGTGCCCCCCAGAGGCCAGATCAGGATCTCGCTCTCGGACAATCTGAGTCAGATGGGTTTCTAGGCGTTGCTTGAGTTGATCCAAGACTGCTTCCTGATCAGTTGCTTACTGAGGTTCACCAGATTGAGTTGCTTGTAAACGGTGGGGACGATTGGCTGGCTGCGGGAATAAGGCTTGGAAAGCCGCTTGCCGCTTGGCCCTCTGGACAGTACGATTCCACAACGTTTCATAGTAAAAAAATGATACCCCGGCAAAACCCCGACCGCGGACTGCCTGAACCTGGTTCTGAATTTGCTTAATGGGCACCGGGCGATGTTTAAGCCCGGTTAACAGTCCAATGCTAACGGGGATATGCGATCGCGCAGCCTGAACTTCTGGACGTTCTAGCGCCGCAATTAAGCTGCTGAGCTGATCTCGATAGACCTGTAGGATCAGCTCCTCCACCAGACCGCGACGTTCCCAGGTCTGCCAATCTTGCAGGAAGGCTGTGTAAGCAAAAGGCTGGGGATTGGGAGCCAGGACAACCAGACAGTTAGAGTTCTGAGCTTTAACCGTTTGAAAGATCTGTGCCATCAGGGCTGTGATTTGATCGGCTCGCCAGCGCCGCCACTCAGGATCTTGAGCATTATTGGGAGGCAAATGGCCCTGGTGTTGCTGCTGATAAAGTTTGACTGTCAAAGGATCATACCCAAAGTCAGCCGGCAGACCAAAGTGGTCGTCAAGTTGAATCCCCTCAACGTTGTAGCGGCTGACCTCGGCAATTAGATCTAGGATGAATCGTTGGACCTGGGGATGAAAGGGGTTCAACCAAACCCGCTGCTCTGTGCCCTCTTGCCAGCTACGACTGCCATCTTGGCGCTGGCTGAGCCAATCTGGGTGACGGCGGGCCAGGTCTGAATCAGCCGGAGCCATCAACCCAAACTCTAACCAGGGAATCACAGCTAGACCGTGGCGATGCCCCTGTTGAATCATTTCAGTCAAAATATTCCATCCCTGCAGCCCCGGCGCTGGATCAAGGGATCGGCCCACAACTTGCTCAGCCACAGAACTGGGGTAGAGAGTATAGCCCCCGTTCCAAATCGTCGGATAAATTGTATTGAAGTTGAGTTGCCCCAGATGATGTATAGCCTCTCCTAGTCGCTGACGAGAAAAAAGCACCTCGCTGTCAATGTTTGTCAGCCAGGTGCCCCGGATCTCAGTCAATTCAATCAATTCAGTCAATGGGGTTTGTTTTGAAAATAATGATTGTCCTAAGACCAAGGGCTGGATTAAAGGGATTAAAGGAATGGCGATGACCATCACCAGCATCAATCCGAACAAGAAGGACGATTTCCTGGATAAGTTTCGCATTCCTCAGGCCACTAGCGAAATAAGCGGGCAACGCTAGCCGGTAACATTGTATTCAAGCGCAGGGGCAAACTCCGGGTGGAGAGGGATTGAGCGTAGGCCGGGGTTAAAAAGGGTTGGTAGATGGTCGCTGCCGAGGTTTGCTGAGAAATAAACGCCAGGCTAGTGCCTTTGAGCAACTCTCGCAGGGGTTCTGTGGTCGGTCCCATTCGTTCCTTGGTCAAGGTCCACTTGCCGTTCACCGTGGTTGGATCGCTAATACTCAGGTGTGTCCCGCCCACTGCCGTTAGTAAATATTTAGGCTGGGGCAGTTGAGTAAAGGGTTGTAATTGGTTAGCCAGGGCCGGAGTGACGACATCATCTGTGCCACTGACCATCAGGGTCGGGACGGCCACCTTTCTTAAACCTTTAGGGCCAAACATATCCCCCACCAGCGGGTTAATGGCAATGATCTGGGTCACGCGGCGATCGCGAAAGTTAAGCTGCTGTCCCGGCAATTCAGTGGCACTACACTGAAACCAGTTGGCAAAGGCCTGTTCAACCGGGTTTTTGAGTTTGCAGGCTCGT
>JBGTDP010000006.1:0-19249 GCA_041748255.1 Thermosynechococcaceae cyanobacterium
TTTGCCAGTCTGCCAAGAAAGTATTGATCTGCTCCTGCACCGCCGTCGGGGTCAGATCCTCAAGGGAGAAAGCCTGGAGGGCGGTCTTTAAGCCCTGGGTAAGGTCCTGGAACTGCGCCTGGATTTCGGCGGTTTGGACTGTCTCAAGCACGTCCTGCCGAACGGCTTCTAATTGATCGGCAATGGATTTAACTTGGGCTGCTGAAAGCTCCTGACGCCGACGGAGGATTTCGACAAAATCACTCTGACTCAAGGTTTCAAGTTGTTGGCGAATTTGCTCAGGGGCTGCTTTCGGGTCATTGAGAATCGCTTTCAACGTTGACGGAAGGGTCTCAGATTCCAGTTGCGGCGGCAGCACCCGCAGCAGATAATCCTCCATATCAGCAGCAATGGTTCTGAAGGGTTGCCTGGTTTTGGTTCCAGGAATGATTTGGTCCTTCAAGCGCTGCAACTGCTGCCAAATCGGCTCTATCTGCCCGTCAGAGAGATCAATTCGGTCAAGCACCGTCCTTGAGAGTAATGAAAAGTCAATCGCTGGCAGGGTGTCCAAAACCTTCTGGGGGAACGAACTAGAATCAGCTCCCTGCCCAATGAATTGCTCTAGTTGTTTAGGGAGCTGCTCGAAGGTTAATTCCTCAGGTTTAGCGGTCTGGAGAAAATCAACCAACTCTGCGGTCAAGCCTTCCGGGGGCTTTGGTGCCAATCCTTGCTGCCAGACGGCTTCGAGTTGATCCAAGATTTGTTCACTATCGGCTTGAGAAAAATTGGTGCGATCGCGAAGGAAATCTTCAAAGATCTGACGAGCGGCCTCCGGTAGATCCTTGCCTACCCAGGGGGGCAGGGCTGTTGACTGGAGCAAGTTTTCCAGTTCCCCACGAATTGCAGGTAAGTCTAAGGCAGGAGGCTGAAGTTTTTTAAGATAGTTGCTCAGGGTTTCTCCCAGATCCTCGGTGCTGGCTTTCGTCTGCGGCTCAGGGGCAGTCAGAGCGATCGCTTTAGGATCTGGCCGGGAAGGTTGGGACTTGTGATCAGAATTCAAAGCACTGCCAACGGTTGAGAGCAGACCTTGAACCCCCGAAGTGGCACTTTTAACCACTGAACCCAGCAGCGAGGCTGCCGCCTGTGAACTCACCCAGGTGACAATCAACCAGTAGCCGGACCAGATTACAATCCCTAGAATTGCCCCCAAACCTGGACTGTTGACCAGACTTAGTTTCACGGCCAGGAAACAAGCCCCTAACAAGATAGTGTTGACGCTGAGCAAAATCCCCAGGCCAGTTGCCACGCCCAGGGTGCTAAGGGTCTTACCCAGGCTGCTTGATTCGGAATCTTTAGCCTTCGGCAGGGCTCCCAAACTGGTCATCCCCGCCGCCACCCCCAGATTTGTCAGCAGTAGTTGAAAGGCAAAGGTCATCAATAGCCCAGTTGCCAAGGTCACTAAAACCCGAGGCTGAGAAGCCTCTGAGATCACTAATTGGGGAATATCCATCGCTTTAGCCAACTAAACCTGGCTTGCCCAGGGATAGCGCTAGCGGTCCCGCCCCTGAGCCCAGGAGAGCACTACCTTCATTAAAGCTTAGGCCAGGGTGCGATCGCTCTACCAGAAAATCTAACTCAACGACACTGGCAAGCTAACTCTGCCAAAATTTTTTAAGAGAATATCCTATCGATCCATCGACTAGGTGCAGAGATAAATTGGGGCCAACTACACAGAACCTTAAGTTCCTCGTGCTCATAGTCTACAGAGCCCAGTTTCCGTTCTTTTTTCAACCACACCAGGAAGTCTTCTTCAGAATACCTATCCACTTGAGCCAAGAGATCTAAAAACTTGCTTCGCTTCCAGGTCACTTCTCTAAGATTGGTGATCGCATGAAACTCTATAAAGGCAATCTGTTGATTTTCTAGTTCTATTCGCAGCTTACCTTCCCTAAGAAAAGCGATAAGTTCTTGAGAAACCTTGTAGGACCTCAGAAATGCAGCGCTATTTTCTTCGTTATGCCATGCTTCCGGTTCTAAACCTTGAAGAAAAGCTTGCATTGGGTGATTCTTGTTTTTGACCGCCCACAAGAATGGCCTTTGACCATAGTCGTCAGCCAAGGTGACATCAGCCCCGTGCTGAACCAAGTACCTAACCAGATCAAAATCGTCATTGCTAGCTGCAACTGTCACAGCAGTAGGGTTATAGGGAAAAACCAGATCTGGTTTACGGATGTTCGGGTCGATTCCTTGGGCTATGAAAAATTCGACGGCTTGGAATTGTCCCTTAAATACAGCTTTCCGGAAAGACTTTCCGCCGTCGCTAAAGAGTCGATATCGCTTCATCAGTCTTGTCTAGACGTTGCACCAGTTGCACCACACTGCTTGAGACGATTGAAGACATTGCTTCTCTTGATGGCCCAGGTAATAAATCGAGGGGTTAAATAAACTGCATCTAGAATTCATTGCAATCCTAAGGAATTCCCGGTGTCTGAGATAGCAAGGTTTGCAATATTGCTTGTGAAGTTTCTAGTAAAACCGAAAGAAGCTGTCATGGCGATCGTAGAAGTGTAAGCGTCCAAAGCCTAAGAATTGGCCGTGGGATTTTTCTCCGGTGGGAAAGGCTGTCACCCCAAACAGGTAAACGCCACTGATGTCTGGGTTGTGATAGGGGCGCAGGCCAACCGTAATAGCTTTTCCGGGTGAGATTGGCGGATCAAAGATCATTGAGACAGTTCGGGACTTTTTGTCTTGTTTAACCTCACCCAAGGTGAATTTTTGCTTGCGATCGCCGCTCTCAAAGGCTTGAGTTTTTCTGAGGTTAAACCGCACCGAATCTAAGCCCTCTTGCTGGTGAATCGTTAATTGTTGCAAGGGTTCTCCGGCATTGGCCGGTATCTGCAGCTTAAAGTAATAGGTCGCGCCCCAAGCCCGGGCACTGTTAACAGTGGTTGTTGCTTTTAACAAGCTGGGAGGCTGAGCAAAGTAAACCGTGCCATCAGCCAGTTGAATTCCCTGGGCGGCGGGTAGACAACTTCCCACTAGACTCAGGGCGATCGCGACTGAAGCAAATCTTGAATAACTTCTCACTGCCATTGCCACCTCCTGGGATCTCCAACGACGGAAGGTCTCTACCTCTAGGATAAACAAGGGGGGCACTACAGATTTATCTTTCTAAACCTTTCGCGGAGCTAAAAGCAATGATCGCTAGTTCAACTGGTGTTCTGCAAGCTTTTTTGGATAACTTGGAGAACTATGAATACTTCCCGCTGCTACCACACGACTATTAAGCTTGTTCTCAGCTTAGTGACAACCAGTGCAGTGTCAGGCTGCTACTTAGAGGATTACTTGGCAGCTTGTAGCAGCTTTGCTGAAAAGGCAAAGATTCAGCAAACGCTTAGTGAACAGGCTGCTGTTGTCCGGCAAGTTGAGCAGGTACGCCCTGGGCATGTGGATGTAATGGTTGGAGAGATCAAACGGTGCCCTGGGAAAGCCAGGATTTCGATTGGGCACGCCACAGAAAAAGATCGCCAGAAAATTGAACGGATTATTGGCCCACAGTTTTTTGGTCTGCCCTATCGCACGATTAATTGGTAGAGGTCTTCATCCCTGGGAAACCATGATTACCTTAGGCTGAGATAATAGCGCTATGATCGTTAACTGCACTGGTATTCTGCAAGCCCTTCTGGATAACTATGACTGCTTCCCGCCGCTACCACATCACCACCTTCGGATGCCAGATGAACAAAGCCGACTCGGAACGGATGGCTGGCATCTTGGACCAAATGGGGTTTGAGTGGTCAGAGGACCCCAATCAGGCAGATTTAATTCTCTACAACACCTGCACGATCCGGGATAACGCTGAGCAAAAAGTTTACTCCTACTTAGGGCGGCAAGCCAAGCGCAAGCAGGAACAACCGAATTTAAAGCTGGTCGTCGCTGGGTGTGTGGCCCAGCAGGAAGGGGAAGCTCTGCTGCACCGGGTGCCGGAGCTGGATCTGGTCATGGGACCCCAGCACGCCAATCGCTTAGAAGACCTGTTAGATCAAGTCTTTCAAGGCTCTCAACTGGTGGCCACGGAGCCAATCCAGATTGTCGAAGATATCACCCAACCCCGCCGGGACAGCGCTGTAAGTGCTTGGGTTAACGTGATCTATGGCTGTAATGAGCGCTGCACCTACTGCGTGGTCCCCAATGTCCGAGGGGTAGAGCAGTCCCGGACCCCGGAGGTAATCCGGGCGGAAATGGAAGATCTCGGTCAGCAAGGCTACAAAGAAGTGACGCTGCTGGGCCAAAATATCGATGCCTACGGTCGCGATTTACCAGGAAGCACAGCGGAGGGTCGCCATCAACACACCCTCACGGATCTGCTTTACTTTGTCCACGATGTCCCAGGGATTGAGCGGATTCGGTTTGCCACCAGTCACCCCCGCTACTTTACTGAGCGCTTGATTCGGGCCTGTGCTGAGTTGCCCAAGGTCTGTGAACACTTTCATATTCCCTTCCAGTCTGGGGATAACCAGATTCTCAAGGCGATGGCTCGGGGCTACACCCAAGAGAAATACCGGCGAATTATTGATCTGATTCGCGGCTATATGCCCGATGCCTCGATCAGTGCGGATGCGATTGTCGGCTTCCCCGGCGAAACAGAAGCCCAGTTTGATCACACGCTGAAGTTAGTCGATCAGATTGGCTTTGATCTGCTCAACACCGCCGCCTATTCTCCCCGTCCTGGCACCCCGGCGGCTATTTGGGACAATCAACTTAGTGAAAAGGTTAAAAGCGATCGCTTGCAGCGGCTTAATCATCTGGTTAATCTCAAAGCAGCGGAGCGCTCCCAGCGCTATCTAGGCAGAGTTGAAGAAGTCTTGGTCGAAGACCAAAACCCGAAAGATTCAACCCAGGTTATGGGCCGCACCCGGGGCAACCGTCTGACCTTTTTCCCTGGTGATGGGGTAGAAAAGGGTCAACTGGTGACGGTGAAAATTACAGAAGTTCGGCCTTTTAGTTTAACAGGGGAGCTGTGGCTGGCGAACAGCCGCAATTGTGCTGATGAAGATCAAGCGAAGCTGTCTGTTCCAGCCGTTTAGAACTCAGTCTCAGAAATGGATGCCAGTACTCAATCCTAGAAGCCACCAAGCCATTTTAGATATGATACGCTAGCGGGAATTGAGGCGTGTCAGGGGTACTTGTGATGACTAAGCTGCGTGTGGGGCTACTGTTTGGCGGTTGTTCTGGAGAGCATGAGGTTTCGGTTCATTCGGCCCAAGCGATCGCTGATGCCCTGACGGCGGAAGTCAATATATCCAAATATCAGCTTCAGCCTTTTTACATTCAAAAGAATGGCTGCTGGCATTCTGGGGAGTTGGCCCAGCAAGTTCTGGCCTCCGGTCAGCCCTTAGCAGATGACACCCCAGGGAATCTGTGGCAGTTTCCCGATCAGGCAGCAGATGTTGATGTCTGGTTTCCGCTTCTCCATGGACCCAATGGCGAAGATGGCACCGTTCAGGGGCTACTGCAACTGATGCAAACCCCCTACGTGGGGGCGGGGGTTTTAGGCTCTGCTGCAGGCATGGACAAAATCACCATGAAAACTGTATTTGCGGCTGCTGGTCTGCCCCAGGTGCAGTACAAGGTAGTCAATCGGGCCCAAATTTGGTCTGATCCCTGCCGCTATACTGCCCTGTGTGATGAAATTGAAGCCAGCCTGGGATATCCCTGTTTTGTAAAACCGGCCAACTTGGGTTCCTCGGTGGGAATTGCCAAGGTGCGATCGCGGGCTCAGTTGGAGTCTGCCCTAGATAATGCCGCCAGCTACGATCGCCGCTTAATTGTTGAGACCGGGGTTGATGCCCGCGAAGTTGAGTGCGCCGTCTTGGGCAATGACCAACCCCGCGCTTCGGTGGTCGGAGAAATTACCTTTGCCAGTGACTTTTATGATTATGAAACCAAATACACCGCCGGTCAGGCAGATTTATTGATTCCGGCCTCCATCCCTGGGGAAGTTGCTGAGCAAATTCAAACCATGGCCCTGCAGGCATTTGCGGCAATTGATGGCGCTGGTCTGGCTCGGGTGGACTTCTTTTATCTAGAAGCAACCGGAGAAGTTTTGATTAATGAAATCAATACCTTGCCAGGTTTCACCGCCACCAGTATGTATCCCCGGCTTTGGGGCCAAACAGGGTTTGCTTTCCCGGCCCTGGTGGATCAACTGATTCAGTTTGCCCTTGAGCGTCACAGCTCCGGCCAGTAATGTTGCTGGTCCGAGGCTTTAATCCAGCCGATCCGTAGAATACTCCTAGAAGGATTGTCCAACATCGATAGCGCGCTGTTCTCCTTGCCGCTGGAGCACCGCTTTTTGATCGGCAATCTTAACCAGCCGCCAGCCACCCGGATCAATCGTTTCCCCCACCTGAATCCGGCGGGTAGCTCCAGCGATCGTGACCAGAGCTACCGAGCGATCGCCCAGTTCCATCAATCCTGTCAAGACATGGGCAGGGGGCGTTGTAGCAACCGGGGCGGGTTTAGACAAGCTAGAAGGAGAAGGGTTAGGAACTGTAACTGGGCGAGGCGGTGGGGAAATTTTTGTGGGAACCGGGGAAACAATGCGCTCAGCAGCGACGGGCAGAGGCTGGGTCGGAGCTACCTTGGCCGGAACGGGAGCCATCTGCTTGGGTGGCGGCCTCCCAGGGGCAGGGGAGGCAGGCGTAGCCGGGGTAGAAGGTTGCGACTTTTGGGGGGTAATTACCGGTGGGGAATCCTTTGAGGGAGAAGTCGCCACTGGCAGGGGGGCTGGTCGCGGATTTGATTTGGTTTGCAGTTGCAAGGCCCATAGCAGCAGAATGATCAGCCAAGCCGCGATGGTAATGCCAAACAGCAAGCGATCGCTATAACTCGCTGTTTGCAGATCACGCCAGATTAGCCGCAAGGGGTTCCCAACCTGAGAATTATGGGTTTGACCAGGGTTGGATTGCTGAGAGCTTCCTAAGACAAGGGGATCACCCGCCGCAGACAATGATTCTAAATGCGCTTCTGGAAGGATTTGCAGGGGTGAAGGGTCTGTATCCTCTTTAGGGGTAAGGGTTCTAGCTTGCTCAATCCTAGACAAAGCTAGAGACGTCGAGGCCAGCTCTGTTGATAGCGGTTGCCCCTGACTTAAGGTCTGCTCTAGATCCTCAAATAGCTCGTTTAGGTGGCGATCAATATCTTGTTCCCCCACCAGAGCAATGTCGTTTTGAATTGGATCGATGTTAGCCATGCTAAAACGTGACTAAAACATGAAAATCAGCGCAAGAAACTGCTGATCAACCAAAACACCAGGAACACAACTAAACTCACAAAAGCTTCTGCGGCTATACCTAGTGAAAGTGGGGCCTGCAGAATTGCTGTGGCAATTAATCCCCCCACGACTAATCCAGCCAGGGTGAGTAGAAATGCCCGCCCTAATTTGCGCTCTTTATGGTTGAGCCAAAACAGGTTAAAGCCAACCCCTAGGGCTAATAAAAATGCCAGGGCATCAGAACTCGGCCAGAGCAAGCTCGACCCGATTAAGGCTCCATAGACTCCGCCACAGACCAGTACCTCCTTGGTGTTGGGGGTGTCAATTAATCGCTGCAACCAGGGAGGAGAGGAGCTGACCCGAGGTAGGGAAGGGTTCGGAGGACTCTCCTTTAAACGCTCTGCAAACCGAATCCGTTCAGGAACTTTGATTTTCCCTTCCTGGCGTTGGCGCAGTCGATCCATTAATACAGCGTCGTAGGCCGCCTCAACCCGCTCTCGGGACTTATCGTCCTCATTAGCAGCCGTAACCAAGCGATCGCGGGCCGCTTGAATCTCTTCAAAGGAGGCATCCTCAGAAACTTCGAGCTTTTCGTAGGGATTTTGCTCGCTCATTTACTTTTCTTCCACTTCCCTTACAGCCTAGCTTAGCTTGTAGCATTCTTTGCCGAACAACAATTTACATTACTTCCAAAGGTCAGAAAACCCCCATGTTTAAATTTTTAATCCCTGGGATTTCAATAATACTCTATCCCTAAAAAGAGGGTTCATCCACTGGGGGCTGAGACTGGAGGTGTTGCAGAAAGTCCATCAATTCCTGATCGGTCAGTTGCTGGCGCGATCGCTTGCCATAGGTTTGCTGGAGATAATCACGGCCTTCAGCATTAGTCCAACCCAGACGCTTTAGCTCCACGCTGGTCTGGGCAATCACATCTGATAGATCAACCGGCGCCGATATCGGTGGGGAAGATGGGGCTGCTGGCGATCGCCGGCCACTGCCGTTCTGGCCAGATTGGGCTAGGTCTAGATTGGGGGTTGGTGCGGTAGTAGGGCTATGGGTCTCTAGGGTCAGTTCTAGTTCTGAGGCGGAATCGGGAGGGCTTTCCTCAGCAGTAGAGAGTTCCGGCACAGATTCAGTGGGCTTTTCCGGGGCAGATTCTGGCTGCTTTCCAGCCGCTAGCCCTGGGGTCCAATCAGAATGGCCGACTAAAGTAGACTCAGATGCTTCTCTCGCAAAAACTTGACTCGGATTAAGTCGAGCCGGGGATTGGTGACCCATCAGGTGAGCCTGGGACTCATAGGCCGGCGGCTCAAGCCCCAAAACGGTCAAAGCTCTAATTCGAGCTTGATCTTCTGCCTGCTCAATCGTGTCTGCGGCTGACATCCCAGTTGCCAAGGTGACCCCGCCAAGCTGAATCATGACCTTGACGACGTAGTGACCGTCGTGGATGTGAAGCAGCTCTGAGACTAAGCTGCCAGTAGGGAACCGGGCTTGGAACTGAGAAAACATGTTAATTCAGGCACTAATATCACCGAATATTCTTCAAGATCCCAGGGGCACCCTGTAATCTCTATATCCTAGGCCAAACGCCCCTGAGGTGTGTTTCAGTTAACATTTACATCACTCTATTGTCAAGAAATCATGGCTTTTATCCCGGCTATATTCCCCCGATCATTGAAATGGATATAATACATAAGTTCTCAATCCTTTTGGGTGAGAGGGGGGCTAAATGGTTCTCAATGTTATGGCACAAAAGGGGGACTAAATGGTGAGCTTTGACTCCCCCAAACAAACCAGGATTCATTTTGACCGGCAGGTAAAGCGCCTGCAGCGGGATGTTTTGCGCATGGGTGCCCTGGTAGAAAACTCTTTTTCTTTAGCCCATCAAGCCTTAATTGAGCGAGATTTAGACTCGGCCAGCCAAATTAGCCGCCAAGACAAGCAGGTGGATCAGCTTTATCGCCAAATTGAACTGGATAGTGTTACCCTGATTGCCCTGCAATCCCCCGTGGCCAGGGACCTGCGGCTGCTGAGCACCCTGATGCAATTGGTGCGAGACCTAGAGCGGATTGGCGACTATGCCGAGGATCTTGGTGAAATCTCAGCCCGGTTGTTTCTCTACCCGGTTCATCCCTGCATGGCCCAGGTGGAACAGATGCTTAACCGCTGTCAAGCCATGCTGTCAATGAGTCTAATGGCTCTCTCAGACCTGGATGCCGAAGCCGGGTTGCAAGTTAAGCGCAAGGATGATGCGGTGGATGATGACTATGAGGCCCTGTATAACTTGCTGGCCCATCAAACCGATATCCAGGGCAAAGCCGAACCAATTCTGCTGCTGGTTTTAGTGATTCGGCACCTGGAGCGGATGGCTGACCATGCCACCAATATTGGTCAGCGGGTTGCCTACATTGTCACCGGAAAACGCTAGCGATGGTTTAATCACTGGCAGCGGTTAAACAGGCAACTTTCAACTCAAAGTTTTAAATTCCCTCCACCCTTGATGGAGAATCAAAACCTAGCAATGATAAAGTAAACATACCAACCTGCAGAGTTTTAGCAGGGTTGGGACTGCACCTTGATAACAGTGAGTAGCGGGTTCTGGGCAGAGTTGCTCGGGTAAAACTTTCTACGCATAAGGGTTAAGTTAATGGATCAGCGCTATGACATCGGTTTGGATGTCCGGGGTCCGGTCGCTAGCCTCTAGGGGTAATGCTCACCTGGGTGTGGTTAATTTCTTCTGAGTCTCCAGCTTCTCTAAGCACATTCACAGCTCTTTGAGCCATCGCTTGTATTTGTTATGCCCTTTGTCCTGACACCTGGTCAAAACTCTGGCCTAATATCTGGATGAAGAAACAATTGCAGACTATATCTTAGGCACCTCTTAAGAGCAGTTTAGGGAACCAAAGACTCAGAGGCGTTCATCAAGCTAACAAGGGATTCACCGCTGCATGGAACTTTCGATCAATGCCCTGCTGACAAATTTTGCCGACGATAAATTAATTGCTCCCAAGGTTCTAGAGAAAAAATTAGAATGCCATGATGCTGCCAGCTTGCAGCGGCTTCAGATTGCCCTCGATGCCTTAGAAAAAGTGGGCATTCTCACCAAAGAACGGGGGAAGTATCGGCGGCTTTTAGAAGAAGATGTGGTGGAGGGCAAACTGCGCTGCTCCAGCAAGGGGTTTTGTTTTGCAATTCAAGACCTTGATGAGACTGAAGACATCTATATCCGCGAAAGTCAGCTTAGTAATGCCTGGAATAGCGATCGCGTTTTAGTCAAAGTTACTAAAGAAGGACGGCGACGGCGAAGCCCGGAGGGGGAAGTTCGGCTGATTATTGAGCGGGCCAACCCCTCTGTGATTGCCCGCGTCACCAAGACTGAACAGAGCTATCGAGCCGTGCCCTTAGACGATCGCTTGCTGTTTGAGTTAGAGCTACAACCCACCGAAGCCCTGCCGGACTTAGCGGTAGCCTTGGATCAACTGGTTCATGTTGAGATCACTCGCTATCCCTTGGGGCAATTACCGCCCCTGGGTCAGATCACCCAAGTTTTGGGCAGCGATGCCCAGTCCGCCGCAGATGTTGACCTGGTCTGCTGCAAACACGACCTGCCCCGCAGCTTTCCTGAACCAGTCACCCAGGCCGCAGAAGCCCTACCCAAGAAGCTCCGTAAAGCGGACCTGCAAAAGCGACTAGATCTGCGGGAGCTGCTTACCCTTAGGATTAACAACCCAACTGGCAACCTGGAGCTGGGGGACGATGCCTTGTCCCTGGAGAAAACTGCAGCTGGTCACTGGCGGATGGGGGTGCATAGTGCCGATGTTGCCACCTACGTCTCCCCTGAGTCTCCCCTAGATCGCGAGGCCCTTAAACGGGGAACCTGCATCTACCTAGGAGAAAAGGTGCTGCCGTTGTTTCCGGACGCTTTCTCTGCTGGCCTGGGCGGGCTGCTGCCGGAGCAAGACCGGCTGGCAATATCCGTTTTGATTACCCTAAGTGAAACTGGTGAAGTGGTTGAATTTGAAATTCAGCCCACGGTGATTTGTGTCGATCAGCAGCTCAGTTATCAACAGGTAGAAGCGGCGCTTGATCGCCACTCAACTGAGTCAGATCCGGCCCTCCCGGCCCCAGTCTTGGACCTCGTCGATCAGTTGTACTCCCTCAGTCAGGCTTTGCAGCAGCAGCGCTACCAGCGGGGAGCCTTTGACCTGATCCTGCCAGCTGTGACCCGCCATGGCTATGACGATGAAGGACTGCTGGGGGCAGTGGTGGTTTCTCCACCCTGGCGAGGGCGGCCCATGGTGAGTGAGTTTACCGTGTTAGCCAACCAGTTGGTGGTCTCTCACCTGCAGGCTTTGGAAATGCCAGTGGTTTATCGAACCCAACCCGTTCCCGATCTGTATCAAGCCCAGGAGTTGATCAAGTTAGCCAATAACTTAGGGATTGAACTGGCGATCGCCCAGGAAGACAAGGTCCAACCTCAGGATTATCAAACCTTTGCCCAAAAGTTTGTCACGGCGGATGTCGCCCCGATCCTGATTGAGCTATTGCGCAATACCCTGAAGCCCGCCATCAGTAGTCTCACCCCAGGGCCGCATTTTGGTCTAGCCCTGGCCCAAAGCTATGGTCATACCACCTTACCCTTGCGCCGCTACAGCGATTTGCTCAACCAGCGGGTGTTGCATGCCGTGTTTACCCAGGGCCGCGATCGCCGCACTACCCGGGCCAAGGAGCGCGTTAATTTACGCCATAGTTCTGCCCACGGTCAAATCAACTGGAATGTTTTGCCCCCAGAGGTGCAGCGGGATCTAGAAACCGCGATCGCCGCGGCGGTCCCCCAGCTCAATGACCAGGAAAAGATTGTCCTGCAGGTTGAGAAAGACCTGGAGGGACTCAATAAAGCCAAGCAAATGCAAGCCCGCACGGGAGAAAACTTTCAAGGTTTGATCACTGGGATTCAGTCCTACGGTTTCTTTGTTGAAATTGAAGATCCGATGGTAGAAGGCTTGGTCCACGTCAGCTCCCTCAAGGATGATTGGTACGAGTATCGCTCTCGCCAACAAACCTTGATTGGCCGCAAGAATCGTAAACAGTATCGCCTGGGCGATCGGGTGGAAGTTCAGGTCAAAGGGGTAGATTACTACCGGCAGCAGGTTGATCTAGTTGTGGTCGGCGGTGGGAGTGAAGCCCCAGCCGAGGACGAGGAAGATGAATCTCCAGACCCTCAGCTTAATTCCTCAGAAACGGAGTGAGACCCTATCGCTGCTGAGTTTTAAGTTGAACTTTGGGTTGCTGGACAACTTGGGTATAGAGCGCTTCCAATCGGTCAATATTGCGGCTGAGGCTATAGCGCTCTAGGACTCTCAAGCGAGCTTTTTGGCCTAGGAGGGTGAGCATCTCCGGTTGCTCACAAAGAATTGGTAGCAGGGTGCGTAATTGGCTTCTGACCCGCTCAGGGTGCAGGGTGATCCCGGCACCGGCGGCTAGGGCTTCGCCATCAGCGCCAGCATCGGTGGCTAAGCAAGCTAAGCCACAGGACATTGCTTCTAGTAGCGCCAGAGAGAGTCCCTCAACAAAGGAGGGCAAGATAAATACATCAGACCCCCGCAGAATTTGAATCCGCCGCTGCTCATCGGCAATCGATCCTAACCAGATAATGTTGTACTCAGGGCCGTAGGTCGGCATCAACGAGGCGGCCAGGGGACCATCGCCAACAATCACCAGCTTGCTTCTGGGCGGGATCTCAACCTGCCGCCAGGCCCGCAGCAGCGCCTCTACATTTTTTTCGGCAGCAATCCGCCCCACGTAGACAAATAACAGATCTGCGTTAAGCTCAGCCTTAAAGTTTGAGGGTCCAGGGGCATACCGCTCAACGTCAACCCCGTTGGGGATCACTACCAATCGCTCCCTTGGTACCCCAAGTTTATGCAGCAACTCTAATTGGGTTTGAGAAAACACAATTACCTGATCGTAGTTGGTCAGAAATGGGGCATAGAGCTGATACATGAAGTGCTGAGTCCCCGCCGTCAGGTTGCGACGCTTGCGACCAAAGGCAGGATGAAAGGTGGCCACCAGGGGGATGTCTAACTCTTCACAGATTTCCGGCAACAGGAAATCTAAGGGAGATAGGGTCAAGGAGGCATGAACAAGATCCGGCTTCAGGGCCTTGAGGGCTTTGATCAGGACTTTGCTAGAGCCCAAAGTTGGAATTGTATAGACCTGAGATTTGTAGATGAACGGCAGGGACACCTCTTGCAGGTCAGAAGACATTTCCCCTAGGGAGGTTTCTTGGGCGAAGTGGAGAAAGCTAACCTGATAGCCTCGATCTAAGAGGGCGTTAGTGACTTCCCGTCCATAGGTGACGTTGCCACAGAAGGGGGTTTTTTTTCCAAGCCAGGCGATGTGCATTCAAGCCAAGATTCATGGATCGGAGGATTAGACTGTCATCCTTTAGGATGAACCTGTATCGGCAATATACCAGGTTAGGAGTCCCCCTGTAACAACAATTGTTGCTAGCCCCAGTAAGACAACCTTTAATCCCCAAAAGGTTTCGGCCACTCCCGCTAACGCCAATGGCAGGCTCAGGGCAATATTAATTGCATTATTTTGTAAGCCAAACACTTTGCCCCGCAGCTCCTCAGGGGTTTTTTCTTGAATAATCGTCTGCATGGGGACACCCACTACAGCGGCACAGGCCCCTAGGCAAACCAGCAAGGTAAGGGTCGGCCAAAGCCGATGATGCAATAAGGCTAGTCCCGCCAAGGAGAGCGCCATACCCATAGACCCGTAAAAGCTAAGCTGATGGTAGGTAAAGCGCTGCTTTAGCCGATTCAGAACCAGCAGACTCAGGGCCATGCCCAGCCCCCCTGCTGCTAGTAAAAACCCAAATTGAGAGGCTTTAATCTCCGGAATAATTTCTGCCATCCGCACCACCAACACCGCCAGGGCAGCAAAGACAGAAAACAAGGTCACCAGTTGAATCAGCGCTCCCCGAACCTGTTTTTGCTCTCCCAGATAGCGAAGCCCATCGCGGATATCCTGCCAAACGTGGGGTTGTTGCCGCTGTTGGGGAGCAGCTTGCTCCCCAGTCTGCAGAAACAACAATAGAACCCCGGCGATCGCGTAGCAGGCTCCGACAATGAGTTCTCGGCCAAACTCAATCTGAAAGCCAAGTTGATTCACTAGGGCATTGGCCACTTCCAGTAGCGGTTCTCCAACGGCAAATCCCACAATCACGGCTGCCATCATTGTCAGCGTGTAGAGGGAGTTGGCTGGCAACAAAAAATCTCGTTTAACGATTAGGGGAATAGCTGCCTGTTCTGCCGGGGCAAAAAACTGCGTCAGTGTGGAAACCAAAAATGTGGCCCCCAAAAGAATATAAAACCCAGCAGGAATGCCCCCCATCCCCCGCCAGTCCTGGCTAATCCACAGGAGCAAGGGCAACATCAAAACCAACCCCCCCCGCAGCAGATTAGTGGCCACCAGCACTTGTTTCTTTGCCCAGCGATCGACAAAGACCCCTGCCACCGAACCAAATAAAACTGCAGGAATGGTAAAGGCAACCATGATCGTAGAGACCCAACCACTGACTGTTTGCCCGGCCGCCTGGTAGCGACTGGTGATTAGGGCAATCATCAGCACAAGATAAACTTTATCCGCCAGTTGGGAGAAAACCTGACCACTCCACAGCATCAGAAAGTTACGGTTTTGCAGAACCGGTAAAAAGCCAAAACTCTCCTCATCTGCCTCTGCTTTGGTCTGGGGGGGAGCAGTTTCTGGCGGCGATAGCAGTTGGGATTGACTAGCAGCTTTGTCTGACTCAGAAACCCCAGGAGCAGATGGTTGGGATGGATTTTCCGGCCCTGATGCACATAAAGGAGCGGCAGGGTTAATGCTATTGGCAGCCCCAGGTCCAGAGCCGTTTTTCTGAGGGGATAGACCTGACTTAAATGTCTGATCAGGGGAGGTTGGCTGCAGCCCTTCTAGGTCGGAATTGGAATCGTACAGTCGTGTCATGAATTACTAAAACTAGGAGGCACTCGGCAAACAAAAGCAGGTGTCTACCAAGGTGGCAGAGCGAATCGGCCGCTCAAAATGATACTGGGCATACTGGCGCAGCACCCGCTCCACTGCGAGCCAGACTGACCGAGGGTAAGCAGTTGCTAGCAACTTGGGAGCATTTAGCAACTCACCTGGAGATAATGCTGAGTGGGCCAGTTGCTGAAGCAACTCTAGCTCTGCTGCTCCCAGCTGGAAATTGGAGGCTAGCTCAACCCCCTGATTATTTGGCTCATACCCTAAGTCTGACACTTCTGCGACCCGTAAACTAGGGTGCTTAGATAGAACACCAGATCGAAGGCTAGATCTAGGCGCTTCTGGGGAGGCATTTAAACGAACCGTTCCTCCGGCTTGGAGGCTAAAGCCCACCCGCCAGTTTGGCTGCTGAAAATCGGGAACCAGGGGCTCCTGGGTCATGCAGCAAGCCTGGACTTGGGGGGCAATGCCAGCCAGGGTTAGCAGCTCGAATGCAGCCTGGGCCAGAGTCGCTAAAACAGCTGTGCCAGTGGCGGATTCAAGACAGGAAAGCTGGGCACATAGCAGGACAAAGAGATCTTCCTGGGGCTGCTCGCTCAGGGCCTGACAGAGAACCAACTCAGCCAGATACTGACTTGCTGTTAATCGCGCTAAATCTCGACTCAATCCAGGGTAGGAGGCTCGGGTCTCTGCCTGGGAGATTTTATCTAACGATCGCCCTTGAGCAATCAGCAACTCATTGACGACAAATAGCCCACTTCGCCCCCCCAGCTTTGATTTTGGTTTGCGGGCCCCAGGGGCAACAACCCGAATTAGGCCCCATTCTCCGGTCAAAATAGTCAATAGGCGATCGGACTCCCCCAGGGGCATCCCCTTCAGATTAATCCCAGTGGCTTTGTAGGTGCGACTCATAAGTAGATTGCCAATGGGATTTACTCTGTTGTCAAGATAGGGTTGAACTCACTCCCTCTAGGGTATCGCGCATTTGCAGCAAATCGACACCACGAGAGGTTCCCAAACGGGTCGCTCCGGCTGTGATCAGCGCCAGTGCTTGCTCAGCGGTGCGAATGCCTCCAGAGGCTTTAATTCCTATTCGCTCACCCCCAACTTGCTTGAGCAGTTTAACATCGGCTACGGTTGCTCCCCCCTGCCAGCCTGTACTGGTTTTTAAGAAAGCAGCCCCAGCATCTAGACAAATCTCCGCTGCCAGTTTCTTCTCAGCGTCACTCAAGCGGGTGGTTTCTAAAATAGCTTTAACCGTCTGACCTGTTGCTTGGCAAATTTGGGCAATCTCTTGATATAGATCGTCTGTCTGCCCAGCTTTGAGCCAGCCCAGGTTAATCACAACATCCAGCTCTGTGGCCCCATTCTCCGTTGCTTCTTGAGCTTCATAAAGCTTGACAGCAGGGGTTGTGGCGCCAGTAGGGAAGCCAATTACCGTGCAAACTTGAGGGGATTTTTGGTGCAGCAGGTCTGCCGCGAGACGCACGTAGGTGGGGTAGACACACACCGCTGGAAAATGAAATCGATCGGCTTGCTGGCACAACTGCTCAACGGCCTCTGGCGTGGCTAGGGGATCAAGCAGGGTGTGGTCAATGTACTTTGCTAGATCAATCTCTTTAGCTCTAACCACCGCGCTATGCCTCTGAATGTCTCTTCCTTCTTATATTCTCGGTCAAAAGCGATTGACAAGCTAGGCTAGATCTGGCGGAATATCCTTACCGGGTTGCGGCAAAACCATTGATTGCAGTCGAGCTTGAATTAAAGCTTCAACTTCCTGTCGGAAAATTTCTGTGCCGGTTTCAGTATTCCCAGACACTTCAAAAAAAATCATGCTCTCAATGGGGTCTAAGGTCACCATCTGAAACAACAGCGGCACGACTAGGATCAATTCAGCGATCGCGGGCTTGACTTCTAGAGGATTGACCCCGGCGATCGCATCTTGGCGATCGGCAAAGGCATAAATAACGGTTTTCTCTCGCCCTAGTTGGGTTTGATTTTGAAGCGTGGTGCTTAGCCAGCGTCGATCTTCAGCCGATTGGAGAATATAGTACTGAGTGTGGCGCAGCCGTTGGGCCACTTGCTTTAGGGCCGGAGCGATCGCCTGAACAATTTTGGGCGTGGTGCCATCTTGAGGCGCATCCTGAATCAAGGCTTGAATCTGCTGATCTAAATCCATAGGGCTAAAATATCCATCCATCTCTCCTCAGCCATTGTATTTCTGTCGGCTGGAACCTGAGCAAATTGGGGAAAGCAAACCTAGGGTGACAAACTTTTAAGACTGAGCGGAACTAACTCGCCACTTGTCAACCCCAGTAACATTGATTCTTGGGGATGGATCACCTGGCCAGTGAGGGCGCAGTAAGTTTCCTGCTGAGCCGTTGCTGGGATAGTGGCTTGAATTTCTTTCCGACTGACCTGGGGGTGATACTCTCCCGATTTTTGCTGGACGTAGCGCCAAAGCACTTCCCGAATTAAGGCTTGATAGCCCTGATTGCCAGCCAGGGCTTTGAGCTTTTCTTTTAACTGCCGCTCAAAACGAATACTGGTGACTTCCATCTCTGTGGTTGAGGTCTGGGGCAGAGTCGGCATTCATCGCTTCCTTCATTCACAACAACACAAGCTTGATAATACAAGTGTAGTATTTTAAGGAAGATCAGATTCATGTCCGTGATCAAAAAAATCACTGGCATGTTTACTTCCCCAAACCCCAGGTAGATTTGGGCGGCAACTCAGATCTTTACAGCGATGACAAAGATCTCTACAAATCTCGTCATTTGATTGAGAATTTCTTTGCCAAATTCAAGCAATATTGGGCGATTGCCACGCACTCCAATAAGACTGCTCGAAATTTCAGCCATATACTTGGTAGCCTCACCTATCTGGCTTAACTAATGTCACGCTCTAGTTGGATTGTTGCTCAATGGGTTGAGCTGGATAATTCTTTAGCTTCCTTAAACAAAGAACGATCGCTAATCTCCCAAGCAATAGTGTAAAAACACTTCCTCTCCCCTCTGCTCAACGGATTGCAATTTCAAGGGCGGGGCTAACTTTTCTGAAAAGCCAGCACCATCCACCGGGGTTGGTGCACTTGCCCCTCCTAAGATTAAAGGGCAGACCGTGAGCCATAATTCATCAATCAGGTTTGCTTGCAGCATTGAATCGATTAGGGTGCCGCCCCCGAGAACGACTAATCGCTCTAGATCCAGGGTTAAGAGTTTTTCCAAGGCCGCACTCCAATCAATCTCATTGTTAGGCCCAGAGAAGGCCAGAATCTGGTCAAATCCGGGTTGTCTGCCCCAGCTTTGCCGTCCTGTTTCAGTGGTTAATAACCAGCGGGGTACCGGCTGCTGAAAGAACCTAAAGATTGGATCAATATTGGCAGAGCGGGAACAGACGATCTGGGCGGGTTGAGGAGGTTTACCTGCCTGGGTGCGCTGCTGCAACAGCTCAGGATCGGTGACTCTCAAGGTGGTGCCATAGGTCCGTAGGGTTCCGGCGCCAAACAGCACGCCGTCAGCCTCCGCAATTTGCTGCTCTAGATGTTGCTGATCGGTCGGGGAACTAAATCGAGCGGGAGATCGCTGCCCATCAGCAATTTTGCCATCGGCACTTATAGCCAAAACAATAGTGGTGTGGGGACGCCTGCTTCCCATGGGTTTGAGTCCTGATGCCCTTTGCTAACCTAATGAACCCCTATAACACCAGGCTACTGCGGATCGCGTAAAGGCTCTGAACTTCGAAATGAGTCAGTCTAGCCCTAGCTAACGGTCTTAACTAACTCGTTTTGAATGCTGTCATGATCCTAACCATAAATTTTGGAGATAGATATAGAAATCCATTACCTAGACACATAAACTCTAGGATAGAGACCGATGCAGTAGTACTGATAGGAGCGATCGCTATGTCCCTAACCCCTTCGACAATGTTAGATCTGGGCACCAAAGCCCCAGATTTTCAGCT
>JBGTDP010000007.1:0-6571 GCA_041748255.1 Thermosynechococcaceae cyanobacterium
TAGTGGCAGGCACTTTTGAGCCAATGGAATCCTCTGGGGCGATTCTGAACCTGGGGCACACCGATCCGCCGATTAAAATCCGCCAGTGCTGGTTGGACGGCGTGCCTGCCTATGCTGGGTTTGGTGCAGTAGATTTATACCTGGGAGCTGCCCAGATGGTTGATACAGGGGTTAAGGATGCGGAGGGGGAGGAAGGACGAGACCGGGGCGGTGGTGATGTGATCGAAGACCTGATTGCCGGTAAGTCTGTGCAGGTGCGGGCGATCGGGCAAGTTACCGATTGCTATCCCCGCGCTACCCTCGAAACCCAGATTAACCGCGAGACAATTAATCAATTCTATTTGTTTAATCCTCGAAATCTTTATCAAAATTTTATTGTTGGGGTCAACGGCGGCGATCGCCCCCTGTTTACTTACCTGGGTCCCCTGCAGCCGCGATTGGGCAATGCTGTTTATTCCAATCCGGGGGCAATTTCCCCGTTGCTCAATGACCCAAACCTGCAGTTAGTTGGCATCGGTAGCCGGATTTTTCTCGGGGGCGGGATTGGGTACGTCACCTGGGAAGGTACGCAGCATTTTCCTCGCCAAAAGCGCTTAGCCAACCAAACGCCCGTGGGGCCAGCAGCAACTCTGGCCCTGATCGGTGATGCCAAGCAAATGAACCCCCGCTGGGTTCGGGGCTGCTACTTTCAGCACTATGGTCCCTCCCTAATGCTGGGGGTCGGCGTTCCCCTACCCGTCTTAACCGAAGCGGTTGTAGCCCATGCTGCGGTCTTAGATCAAGATCTTGTTGCTCCGGTGATTGATTTTTCGATTCCCCGCCGGGTGCGACCCAGCTTTGGGCTGGTTAACTATGCCCAACTCAAATCTGGACGGATTAAGATCGAGGGCAAAACTGTGCGGGTGGCCCCCCTAGCCAGTATTTTCTTCTCGCGCCAGGTAGCCCTGGAATTAAAGCAGTGGATTCAAGCGGGGACGTTTACCCTCACGGAGCCGGTGGCAGCAATTCCTAGCGATCGCAGCTTTATTCCTCAAGATACCTGGGGCTCCCAAGTCACCCTGGAATAGGAATCAAAACACTCAAACCCCAAAGGGTCAGCCTTTTTTCTGTTAGAAATAACTTAACTGCCGTTATTAGCACCTGGAGGTTGATCGGAATGCAGCCAATTCGGACGTTTAATGTCTCCCCTTCGCTGCCAGAACAGCTAGAGCCCCTGCGGAAGCTGGCCTACAACCTCTACTGGAGCTGGGATGTGGAGGCGATGACCCTTTTCCGGCGGCTGGATCGGGATCTTTGGGAATCGAGTCGCCATAATCCAGTCTTGATGCTGGGGACCATTAGTCAGAAGCGACTGCAAGCTGCAGCCCAGGATGAGGGGTTTTTAGCCCAGATGCAGCGGGCCATTCGGCAATTCAATGAGTACTTAGACGAGAACCAAACCTGGTACCGTCGCCAACGGGGGGCCGAGGCCCAAGAATGTTATGCCTACTTCTCAGCCGAGTTTGGCCTCACGGATTGCCTGCCGATTTATTCTGGGGGATTAGGCGTCTTAGCGGGGGATCATCTCAAGTCAGCCAGTGACCTGGGTCTGCCCTTGGTGGGGGTGGGGCTGTTGTACCAAAAGGGATATTTTGCTCAATATCTTAATCCTGAGGGCTGGCAGCAGGAGCGCTATCCGATTAACGATTTTCACAACATGCCCCTGCATCTAGAACGGCAGGCGGATGGCTCTGAGCTACGAATTCAAGTCGAATATCCCGGTCGGGTTGTCCATGCCCGGGTCTGGCGAATCCAGGTGGGGAGAGTTTCTCTGTACTTGCTAGATACCAATATTGATTTAAACAGTGAGTACGATCAAAACATCACTGATTATCTCTACGGGGGAGATCTCGATATCCGTATCCATCAGGAAATGATGCTGGGGATCGGGGGGGTGCGGATGCTGGCAGCCTTGGGATGTAAGCCCACGGTTTGCCATATGAATGAAGGTCACTCCGCTTTTTTGGCCCTAGAGCGGATTCGGATCATGATCCAGGAAGAGGGCCTCAGCTTTGCCGAAGCCAAACAAGTGGCTCAATCGAGTCAGCTGTTTACGACCCACACCCCTGTCCCGGCGGGGATTGATCTGTTTCCCCACGACAAAGTTCTTTACTACGTGGGCTACTACGCAGAGATTTTTGGACTTTCTAAAGAAGAATTTTTAGCCCTGGGCCGGGAGCATACCGGAGACTTTGAAGCCCCCTTAAGCATGGCAAATCTAGCGATTAAAATGGCCACCTTTGTCAATGGGGTGAGTCAACTCCATGGGGATGTGTCGCGGGTGATGTTTAAGGAGCTGTGGCCTAATCTCCCTCTGTCTGAGGTACCAATCACGGCGATAACTAACGGCGTTCATGCCCGTAGCCGGGTCTCAGAGATTAATCAGGCTATGTTTGATAGTTATCTGGGGCCAAGCTGGTCTGATTGCCCGGCGGATGATCCCCTGTGGGAGCGGGTGAACTTAATCCCGGATGAAGAACTCTGGCGCAACCACGAGCGCTGCCGCTACCAGTTAATTGTGTTTGCCCGCGATCGCCTGCAAAAGAGCCTGCGGGATCAGGCTGCCTCTCCAACTGAAATTGCCCAGGCGGCTGAAGTCTTAGATCCCGCGGCCTTGACGATTGGTTTTGCCCGCCGCTTCGCCACCTATAAGCGGGCGACTTTGTTCATGCATGACTTGGAGCGAATTCACCAGATTCTCACGGGTAGCCAAGCAGCCCAGACCTCAGGGGGTCGCAAGCGGACGGTTCAGTTTGTGATTGCCGGCAAGGCTCATCCCAAAGATACCCCTGGTAAAGAACTGATTCGCGACATTATCCGCTTTAGCCGCCAGGAGGGCATCAGTCCCCATATGGTGTTTTTGGCTGATTATGACCTTTATGTTGCCAAGTTGATGGTGGCGGGTTGTGATGTTTGGCTGAATACCCCTTTGCGACCCATGGAGGCCTCTGGCACCAGTGGCATGAAAGCTTCAATGAATGGGTTGCCTAACTTAAGTACCCTAGATGGCTGGTGGGCAGAGGCAGATTATCATCGCACGGGTTGGCCGATTGGCCACGGGGAAGTCTACGACGATATTGGTTACCAAAATAATGTGGAAGCAAATGCCCTCTATGAACTCTTAGAGCATGAAATTACACCGCTGTTTTATCAGCGGGATGACAATGATGTACCCCGGCAGTGGGTAGCCAAGATGAAGGATTCCATTCGGCTTAACTGCCCAGTCTTTAACACTGCCCGGATGGTTCGTGAGTACGCTAACCGAGGCTACTTCCAGGCCAGCGATCGCTATCAAAACATGATTGCTGAGCACTATCAGCCAGCCAAGGAGCTGGCCCAGTGGAAAGGGTTTCTGTTCGACCACTGGTACCGGATCAAAATTGAAGATATTGATATCTCAGAATCTACTGAGATTCAGGTCAATCAACCCGTTAGGGTTAAAACCAGGGTTCATCTAGGAGCCTTGTCTCCCAACGACGTGCAGGTCATTCTCTATCAAGGGCCGGTGAGTGAAACCGGTGAGATTATTAAGGGCATGCCCGTAGTCTTAGATTTTCAAGGCCAGGATGCTCAAAACAGTAGTATCTATACTGCCAATATTGCCTATGGCAACAGTGGACTTCAGGGATTGGCACTCCAGGTCCTGCCCCACCACGAAAATCTCAGTAGTCCCTACGAGATGGATTTAGTGCTTTGGGCTTAGGAAGCGTTATGACCTTGCCTAATCCTCTGGGGCCAGCTAGTCCCTAGCATCAGGTCCCAGGATTAGGATCATCGGTGGCAACGGCTGCAGATCGATCTAGCTCTGTCTGTAGTTTTAGAAATGCCTCTTCAGCGGCGGCTTTCTCAGCTGCCTTGATCGATTGCCCGATGCCTTGTCCCACCTGGCTTCCCTGGACCCAAACGGCAGCGGTGAACCGATGGGGATCATGGATCTGACCGGTTTCTTGAACCCGGTATTCTGGCAAGCTGTGATAGTGAGCCTGAGTCCAGGCTTGCAGGGCCGCCTTGTAATTTTGGCGGGCGGGATCGCTACGAACTGCTTCAGCAAGTTGTTTGAGATGACCATCCAACCAGGGACGAATTAGGTTTAAGTTATGAGTGCTCAGGTAAAGCGCACCCAGCAGGGCTTCTAAGGATTCTGCTAGGCGAGAGGATTCTCCTCGGGAATCTTTGGCTGCACTGGCTCCGATCCGCAGGTAGCGATCGAGGCCGTAGCGATTGGCAATCTCAGTCAGGGTGCGATCGCTAACTAGGATTGCCCGCAGAGCAGTATATTCTCCCACTGATGCCTGGGGATAGGCTTCAAATAAAAATTCTGTTGCCACAAGCCGCACTACTGCGTCCCCGACAAATTCTAGCTGCTCGTAGTTGGCCTCGGAGGAGAAAGTAGAATGTGTCAGCGCTAAATCAACTCGGAACCACTGCACCGGGATATCTTCAGGCAAGCCTAATTTTAACAGCAGAGTTTGAAGCTGATGATGACGACGCGGATCGGGCACAGAAGGGATAGACATGGGGCAAGCATTAAAGCATCTAATCAACCCTAGCTAAGGGAGACTTGCTCCCTAATGGCAGTTTAGGAATCTTAGGGCAAGCTAGAGCAGGAAAGAGCCGGACGTAAGCCGGGTTCTGTTCTCCTAGCAAAATCTTGCCAGGAGGGTGGTTATCTGTCTGGGACGGCTGTTACCAACCGCCTCAAGCGGCATCTTAATCACGGGACTGGAAAAAGACCAACCCTTGTCCCTTTAGCCTTGCTCCTGACCGGGGTTTACCGAGCCAACACCTCTCGATGTTGCTGGTGCGCTCTTACCGCACCTTTGCACCCTTACCGCATTAATTTGTAAGTATTGAGTTCTCAGTTCTGAATTCAAACCTCAAAACTCATACCTTGATTAAAGCGGCGGTATGTTTCTGTGGCACTATCCTCACGGTTGCCCGCACTGGGCGTTACCCAGCAAGTTTGGTCTTTCAGGGGCCCGGACTTTCCTCAGACCTAAGGACTTTCCTAGGTCCGCAACCACCTGCGCCTGCTCTTTCCAAGTTCTAGTCTAGTGCCCCTGTGACAATTGGATCACCCCCCCCCCATAGGGACCGTCACCCCCTAAAATAGAGGAAATTCTGAATCCTGTACCGGACCCACGCTTAAAGACCTGTGGACGTTTTAGCCCATACCCAAACCCCCTTAATTGCTCACTCAATTGTTTGTCTGGAGCATCAAAATACTTGCCTCTATGGGGAAGTGATTCAGGTTGTTGAAGACCGCCAGGTTGGTTGGGTTCGCCCTCTGCTTCTCAGGGTTTCAGTGCCTCAACCCGATCAAGCGGAGCTGCCCCAGGAGCAAGTTTACCCTTTACAACCAGGGGCAGATTTACTATGGCCGATCTGTTTATTTCGAATGGCCCTGGACACTGAAGTTATGCCGTTACTCAACCACTTACACAACCATCAGCAACCCAATCAAGCGGCTAATACTGCTTCTGGTTACCAACTCAAGCAATTTATTCGCCAGGTTTGGGAAGCTTATCCCCAGGCTTTTGAACCTTAACGGTAATAGCCGAAATCACTGATGCCTTTCATCGGATTGTAAAGAAATGATAAGTTGCTTTGCGGCCTTAGGGGAAGTTGGGCTATATTTGCATGTATTGAAGGGCTATCAATCCCCCCGAATAGCCCGGTCGAGTCCCCGAAATGGCAACCTATCCCGAAAGGGTGGGGCGCAAACTAACAGACCTAAGCCAAACTTTCCAGGGGTATGGATGCTGTTAGTGCCGAAGGGCTTTTATACTCAGACAACTGAATAGTTTCGTATGCAAGGCATGGCTTTTTCTGAACTAGAGAAGCCATGCCTTGCATTTTCAGGCCTTTCGCCTAGCAACTCTGTGTCTAGGAGAGACTAGCGCCACAACCTTGGCATTACCTCTGCTGCTAGCCTGAATAGGTTTGGATCGACTCCCCTGAACTTGCTTGCTTGATCCTAGCCCCTAACCCTGCGACCCAGTTCCTGCATCACCGAGAAGTTGAACTTTGGATGGATGCTGCTTATTTTGCTCTTTAGCAGGATGGACGTCTACTTTGCTGGGGGGTCACAGCATCAGATAAATAAAGCGTTTAAGCGGAAAAGCGTGGAAATCTTAATTCCTACAAGCCCTAGTGCCTTTGCAGACTGGTAAAACTGGTTTTGTAAACTTCTGTACTATAATTATGGAGACTTCCGCTATAGGATGCTATGCAGGCAGGATTAACCCAGGGGGTGTTTGATCCCTAGGGCAAGCAAAAGCGCTTGATATGCCAACAGAGGTTAGTCAGGAAGTTCATAAAGTATTTCCCAGGAAAATCTCTACTATTACTAGGAAAAAATCTGTGTTATTAGGGTTGGGTAAGTTGATCAAGATCTTCACCCTTTAGATTGATGTGACTAAGACTTGTTTTTTATACTGTGAGATTTAATTTTCAACTTGCCTGTCCTTGAGGTCAAAAGCCAAGGTAAAAAAATGACTGACCAAATCCAACCTTCCGACTCCCAGCAACA
>JBGTDP010000008.1:0-4259 GCA_041748255.1 Thermosynechococcaceae cyanobacterium
TTAGATCTGAGTCTAAATTTGCCGGATTGTCACTTGATTCTGGGGAAAAATTTTGCCGGGGAAGGGATTGGCTCATGGTGGTTTAATACTAGATACTCAAGAGGGAGCGCCTCTAGACTTTTTATAGCGTATCGCCAACCTTACCTATGATCTTCCATCTGCATTCCTGGCTGCGTCGATCTTGGCATTGGCTAGCAGCACTGTTAATTGTTTTTTCCCAGATCGGGATTTCAATGCCCGCTCAAGCAAACTCCCTGAAATCTGCAGCCACGATTGCCCGTTCCCCTAAAATTGAAGCTGCGGTTCAGCAAGATCCCCATAACTTTGTGGCCGCAGCAGTGGATCAGGTGGGTCCGGCAGTGGTCCGGATTGATACTGAGCGAACGATCATCCGGCGGACTCCTGAGGCTTTTGGCGACCCTTTTTTTAGTCCCTTCTTTGGGGGGCCAGGCGTGTTGCCCTCCTCCCCCCAGGAAGACCGGGTCTTGGGTCAGGGGTCAGGCTTTATTATTGATCGATCTGGAATTGTGTTGACCAATGCCCATGTGGTCAGCGGAGCGGACACCGTCACCGTCACCCTCAAAGATGGTCGCTCCTTTGAGGGGGAAGTTAGAGGTGCAGATGAAGTCTCTGACTTGGCGGTGGTCAAAATTAAGGCAGCCTCGGGAGATCTACCCGTGGCCCCTCTGGGAGATTCAGGTCAGGTTCAGGTGGGAGATTGGGCGATCGCTGTTGGCAATCCCCTAGGGTTAGACAATACCGTTACCCTGGGAATTGTCAGTACCCTGCATCGCTCCAGCGCCCAGGTGGGCATTCCTGGCAAACGGCTAGAGTTTATTCAAACCGATGCCGCCATTAACCCCGGTAACTCCGGGGGGCCTTTACTGAGTGACACTGGGCAGGTGATTGGGATCAATACGGCGATTCGAGCTGGGGCCACCGGGATTGGGTTTGCAATTCCCATTGATAAGGCCAAAGCCCTCCAGGATCGCCTGGTTAGAGGGGAAAGGATTATTCATCCCTATCTAGGGATTCAAATGGCCACCTTAACCCCCCAAGTTGCCCAGGAAAATAATCGAAGTCAAAATGCTCCCGTTGCCTTACCAGAAATTAACGGGGCTTTGGTCCTTAGGGTGCTACCCAACACCCCGGCTGCCAAGGCCAATCTAAGGTTAGGAGATGTGGTTGTCGAGGCCGAGGGGCAACCGGTTAAAACGGCTGCTCAGTTGCAGGCGATCGTTGAAAATAGCCGCGTGGGTGAGGTTCTAAAGCTGAAACTGCGCCGAGGAGAGCAGATGCAGCAGGTGGCAGTTCGGACTGCAGAACTGCAAAATGCCGCCTAAGGCTGACAATATCAAGTCAGCGTCGAAGTGTTTGAGAGGCCCAGATGATCCGTAGAAAGGCTAATACAAAGCTGAACCCCTGGTTTTGGGGTAGCTTGCTGGCGATTTTACTCCTGTCCTTAGGTCTGCGGTTTTGGGGCTTGGCCCGGTTCAACACCCTGGTCTTTGATGAAATCTACTTTGTTAAATTTGGCCATAACTACCTCACCCAAACCCCCTTCTTTGACTCCCATCCCCCCTTAGGCAAGTACATGATTGCCCTGGGCATCTGGCTCAAAGGATTTAATCCTTTTGGTTATCGATGGATGAATGCCCTCACCGGTGCTTTGATTCCCCTGGCTGTGGCCGGGATTGCCTATCAGCTCAGCCATCGCCGCAGCTATGCTCTGATTGCCGGGGTGTTGGCAGCGGCTGATGGTTTGTTTCTGGTCGAGTCCCGCTATGGGTTGATTAATGTTTATATTGTCCTATTTGGTTTGTTGGGGCAGTGGTGTTTTCTTTTAGCCCTGGATACCCGAGGCCGAAACCGCTGGCTTTGGCTGACCTTGTCTGGCATTGGTCTGGGGGGCTCTATTTCAGTTAAATGGAGTGGCCTGGGGTTTCTGCTGGGGATTGTTGGGGTCTACTTAGCCTGGATAATCGGCTGGCTTGTCCAAAAACTCTATGGGTCGATGGCCTCCCCTGGCTGGAACCGATCTAGGCGCCTACCGCTGCAAAAGTTGGGCCAGCTCAACCCTTTGCAAGTGCTTGTCTTGATCCCCGCGATCGCCGTAGCCCTCTACCGCTTGGTCTGGATACCCCATCTCAGCCAAAATCCCGGCACTGGGTTTTTGAAACTGCAACAGCAGATGCTTAACTACCACCAGCGGGTAGGCAATGGGCCGGAGGTTCATCCCTACTGTTCTGCCTGGTATAGCTGGCCTTGGATGGTTCGTCCGGTAGATTACTTTTATCAAGCAGCTCGAACCACTGTAGAGCCGTTGCCGACAGTTGGACCTCCCTTGCCCAGACCAGCGGCCCAGATTTATTATGATGTCCATGCCATGGGAAATCCAATCCTCTGGTGGCTCTCAACCCTGGCAATCCTTTTCACGATTGGAATCCTAGTCTGGAAGCTTTGGCAGCGGGCCCCTGGCAAAGCTGCTTCTGCCTACCCTAATGCCGCTACTTCCTACTCTCTGAGGGCAGAACAACTCTGGGTGCCGCTTTATCTAGTTGTTAACTACGGCGCCAACCTTTTGCCCTGGATGGATGTTAGCCGCTGTACCTTTATCTATCACTACATGCCAGCGGCGACTTTTAGCTTCTTAGCCCTGGCCTGGTGGGTGGATCAAGCCTTACACAGTTCCCGAACTTGGTTAAGGGCCCTGGGGCTGACCGTGATCTTTATGATCTTGATGGCTTTAGTCTATTGGCTGCCGATTTATCTGGGTCTGCCCTTGAAGCCGGAGGCGTTTCAGGCCCGAATGTTATTCCGCTCTTGGATTTGAATTTGAATAGGAAAAACCGGGTAGCTAGGCTACCCGGTTTTAGTGACTCCCCTTAGATATCCTGGGGGACGCTGGTCTAGGCTGTGACGGCTTGCTTGGTTTTGGCTGCTAGCTCGCCGCTGGCATATTTAGCGGCAAAGGCGTCTAGGGTCACCGGCTGGATCTTGCTGCCCTGCCCGGCAGTGCCAAAGGACTGGTAGCGATCGGCACACACCTTCTGCATGTAAACAATTGAAGGCTTGAGGAAGTGGCGGGGGTCAAACTCTTCCGGTTTGGAGGCTAGGGCTTCCCGGACGGCGGCGGTGATCGCTAGGCGGTTGTCGGTGTCGATATTGACCTTGCGGACGCCACTCTTGATTCCCTTTTGGATTTCTTCGACCGGAACCCCATAGGTTTCGGGAATCTTACCCCCATGCTGGTTAATGATCTCAATCAAATCCTCTGGTACAGAAGAGGACCCATGCATGACTAGATGAGTATTGGGCAACCGCCGGTGAATTTCTTCAATCCGGCTGATGGCCAGGATTTCTCCGGTGGGCTTGCGGGTAAATTTGTAAGCACCATGGCTGGTGCCAATGGCTACAGCGAGGGCATCAACCCCCGTTTGCTCGACAAAATCAACAGCTTCATCGGGGTCTGTTAACAGCTGCTCCTGGGAAAGGGTGCCCTCAAATCCGTGGCCATCTTCTTTATCGCCTTTGCCAGTCTCCAAGGAGCCTAGGCATCCCAGTTCGCCTTCGACACTGACGCCGATCGCGTGGGCAACTTCTACCACCTGCCGGGTGACATTGACGTTGTACTCGTAGCTGGCCGGGGTCTTGGCATCAGCTTCTAAGGAGCCATCCATCATTACACTGGTGAAGCCATGGCGCATGGCCGAGTAACAGGTTGCTGGGCTGTTACCGTGGTCCTGGTGCATGGCGATCGGGATATTGGGATAGCTCTCCACTGCTGCCAAAATCAAGTGGCGCAAAAAGGCTTCGCCCGCGTACTTACGAGCACCGCGAGAAGCCTGCAAAATCACCGGACTATCGGTCTCTTGAGCAGCCTGCATGATGGCTTGGATCTGCTCCATATTGTTGACGTTATAGGCAGGGATACCGTAGCCATTCTCTGCTGCATGATCAAGCAGCAGCCGCATAGGTACAAGCGCCATAGAGGGTCCTCCTAGACTTTGTTAAGAAAGTTCAATTCTTAGGGTAATCTTAAGATACCTGTCAACCGACCAGAAACTCAATAGTAAGGATAATTAAATCCTGCAGAAGCCTCTAGGCGTTGAGATTAAAAATTGATTGAATTAAAAAATGGGTCGCCCGGGATTCGAACCCGGAACAAATCGGTTAAAAGCCGAGTACTCTACCGTTGAGTTAGCGACCCCAATCACTGGGTGTATCAAGCACCGTTTATTACACTAGCATATCCAAGC
>JBGTDP010000009.1:0-23772 GCA_041748255.1 Thermosynechococcaceae cyanobacterium
ATTGCTGGAAGAAATCTAGTGCCCTTCAACCCTAAGGATTCAAAGGCGTCTATGGGACTCCTATTCGTTTAATTGCAGCTGGGTTAATTCAATTTGTGATAAATCGCGCACAGGCGGCTGGGCTGAAAAATTTTAGCTTTGAACATAAAGTTAGGCGGGACATTGATCAGCACATGGTCTTCAGATTTGTAGTAAGGCTCGAATTGAGTCGGCATTCCCTTGGGGGTGGCAGTACTGTAGGGCAGCGGCTGAAATAACAATTCTGTAAATTCCACCCTTGGGGCCTGAGACTGGGCGGCAATTTGCTCCAGAAAGTTGGGAGCCCCTAAAAGCTGAAACAAGTGTTCCTGGGCCTCTGGGTTGAGGGTGAAGCTGCCATCGAAGTGTTCAATAATTTTTAGTCGAGTCATCTTATAAGTTCAAATATATTCCAACGAATTTCACGACAATGCTGCCATGATCCTAGGCCCATCATACTAAGCTTGGCGGGTCAGAATCCCATGACGGGGACTAAATAGCAGGGCCAGTACAAAGAGTCCTGAGGCCACCAGCACAATTCCCGGACCGGAGGGAAGATTCCAGAAGTAACTCAGATAGAGACCACTGATGCTGGCAACAATGGCGATCGCAGCTCCCAAAATCATCATTTGATGCAGGCGAGGAACCAGCAAGTAAGCTGTGGCACTGGGGGTAATTAAGAGGGCCAAGACTAAAATCACCCCCACGGCTTTCATACTGGCCACCACCGTCAGGGCAATTAAGACCATCAGACCAAAGTTAAGCCAGTTGACTGGTAATCCCGCTGCCGCTGCCCCCAGGGGGTCAAAGGTATAAAAGAGCAGTTCTTTGTACAGCAGCCGCACAATTAAAAGCACGATCGCTGAAATCACGGCTGTGTTGACGACCTCGGCGGTGGTCACCCCCAAAATATTCCCAAACAAAAAGTGGTTGAGGTCAATTTTGTTGTCTTTTTGAACAATGGTAATCAGGGTAATCCCCAGGGCAAAGAAGCCCGAAAAAACAATCCCCATGGCTGCATCTTCTTTAATTGGGGAGCGGGTCTGAATCCAGGCAATGGCTACCGTACTGCAAATCCCAGCCACAAAGGCCCCCACAAAAATATTAATCCCCAAAATAAAGGCGATCGCGAGCCCCGGCAAGACAGAATGACTGATTGCATCCCCCAACAGAGCCAACCGCTGCACCATCAGGTAGCTACCAACTACGGCACAGATCATCCCCACCAGAATTGCAATGATCAGCGATCGCTGCATAAAGCTATACTGCAGCGGCTCTAGCAACGGCTGCAAGGTCACCGGCATCAGGCAGCGGCTCCAAAGAAAATCACCTGGCCCCCATAGGCGCGATATAAATGCTCTGAGCGCAACACCTGCTCCCGAGGACCGCTGGCAATTAAGTCTTTGTTGAGCAAGATCAAATCATCAAAGTGGGTAATTGACTCCCCCAGATCGTGATTGACCACCAGGACAATTTTGCCTGAGTGGGCTAACTCTTGAAAGATATTAAACAAAACAGCCTGGGTCTTTTGATCGACGCCAACGAAGGGTTCATCAAAACAAAATACCTCCGCTTCCTCTGCCAGGGACCGGGCCAGAAATACCCGCTGCTGTTGTCCTCCGGAGAGTTGCCCGATCGGGCGATCGCGGTAGGCGCTCATGCCCACGCGCTCCAGGGCGGCCTTTGCCAGTTGACGGCTGGTGACGGAATAGCGCTGGAGCCAGCCGGTTTGCCGAATTCGCCCCATCATTACCACATCCCAAACCGTGGCTGGATAACTCCAGTCAATCTGCGATCGCTGGGGGACATAGGCAACATGTTCCCGTTGCCCCTGCAGAGACTGCCCCCTGTACTTTACGCTTCCCTGACTCGGAATCAGGCCCAACATGGCCTGAATTAAAGTGCTTTTGCCAGCCCCATTGGGTCCAATAATGCCAACCAGGCGACCGGGCTCAAGGGTGAAGCTAACGTCTCGCAAAGCCTCAACCGCTCGGTAATGCACGCCCAAGCCCCGGACTTCTAGCTTTGGATCCGTCTGCACTGTTTCCGGGCGGGACGGCAAGTGAATCAGGTTTGATCGCAAAGCACGCAGGTTCATTAAACGTCTTAAATGAGTTTCATATTTATTTCATTTTTCAACTTATTTCCTTGAACTGTCAAGAGTACTTTTACCCGCCCAGGCCGCGAAAACTAGCTTTGTTGAACTGAATCCCTAGTCTCTAGTGCTTAAGCGCGATCCTATGGAAGAATCAAGAAGATGAAAAGATTATGAAAATTATTGTCAGGGGTTAAAATGCCTCCGGATCAAATTCAACATCAAATTCAAAGCTGGTTAATCGCTGCAGTGGTAGGACTGGGGCTGGGTAGTTGTAATCCAGGCCAGTCCCCTGAATCCAACCTGCCAAACGTTGTAGCCACCAGCACAATCATTG
Source organism: Thermosynechococcaceae cyanobacterium (assembly GCA_041748255.1). Lineage (GTDB taxonomy): Bacteria > Cyanobacteriota > Cyanobacteriia > Thermosynechococcales > Thermosynechococcaceae > JBGTDP01. Next base: position 2,451 of record JBGTDP010000009.1, read on the forward strand.
CTGATTTAACCCAAGAAGTTGGTAGTGACGAGATCCAGCTCACCGGGATTCTTAAGCCCGGTGCCGATCCCCATGTCTATGAACCCGTGCCCGCCGATAGTCGGGCCTTAGAGCAGGCAGACCTGATTCTCCATAACGGCTATAACCTAGAACCTGGTTTGATTAAACTCATGCAGGCCACCGGGGGGCAAGCCTCTAAAGTTGCTGTGGGAGAGGTGGTTTCTTCTTTGCAACTGAGTAAGGAGCAGCAAAGCGTTCCTGATCCCCATGTTTGGGGAGATGTCCAGAATGTGATCCAGATGGTGGGTAAAATCCGCGACAGCTTGATTCAACTCTCTCCTGAAGATCGCAGCAAATTTACCCAAAATGCCGCTGACTTGATTGCAGATCTAGAGCAATTGGATACCTGGGTTGGTCAGCAGACGGCCACGATTCCAGCTAGTCACCGCAAGCTGGTGACGACCCATGATGCCTTTCAATACTATGCTCAGGCTTATTCTCTAAGTGTCCTTGGCAGCTTAATTGGTATTAGTACCGAAGAGCAACCCAGTGCCCGCACTACTCAGCAGTTGGTCGAAGCCGTCCGCTCGGCTGGGGTGCCGGCGATCTTTGCTGAAACAACGATCAATCCAGCCCTGATTCGCACGGTGGCTCAAGAAGCCAATGTGAAACTAACGCCGCAGCCCCTTTTCTCTGACTCGATTGGTGCCCCTGGCAGTGGGGCAGATTCCTATATCAAGATGATTGAGACCAACACCCGCACGATTGTTCAAGCCCTGGGGGGACGCTACCAACCCTTTCAACTGAGTCCTAAACCTGGGGATGCTGAGTAAGTGCTGAACTTCAGAACTTTTTAGAATCACCTTGACGCAGTTCAGGGTTTCAAGGCATCATGAAAGACGCACACCCGGGGCTATAGCTCAGTTGGTAGAGCACCTCAATGGCATTGAGGGGGTCAGCGGTTCGAGCCCGCTTAGCTCCATCCTTAGAAAAAGTAACCTCCTAGTAGCAGGTTGATTAGGCTGATATTGTTTTGGCACAAGGCATTTGAAGAGATTCAAGCCACCTTCAGCACTTCTGGAATCGCAGAAGCAATATTGGCGATCCACAAGGAAGCAACATTCTCCTGAGTTCAGGGCAGTGAGCTAATATTAAGTAAGGTAAAGTTATTGATTAAAAGGCCAGAGTAAAAGTTTATGGCACTATTTGGATTTAAGAAAACCACACTTCCCACCCCTGAGGAAGCTCTGCCAGGCCGCTCTACACCGATGCCTGTGCCGGAGAAACACTTTGTGAATGGGCATCCCCTTAAACCGCCCTATCCGGACGGAATGGAGACAGCCTTGTTTGGGTTTGGTTGCTTCTGGGGAGCCGAGCGTAAGTTTTGGCAACAAGCGGGCGTATTCACGACTGCCGTGGGCTATGCAGGTGGATCTACCCCGAATCCTAATTACCACGAAGTCTGTACGGGCAAGACAGGCCACAATGAAGTAGTTCTGGCTGTCTTTGATCCCCAAGTAATTAGCTGCGAAGCCTTGCTGAAGGTTTTTTGGGAAAGCCACAATCCCACCCAGGGAATGCGTCAGGGTAATGATGCCGGTACCCAATACCGCTCTGGCATCTATGTCTATTCCCAGGAGCAGCGGAAATTAGCAGAACAATCTCGCGATGCCTATCAACAGGCTCTAAAAAAAGCTGGTTATGGTGAGATCACAACGGAAATTCTGAATGCGCCTGAGTTTTACTTTGCTGAAGACTATCATCAGCAGTACCTAGCCAAAAATCCCAGGGGCTATTGCGGATTAGGGGGTTGTAATGTTGAATTTGACCTTGAAGAACCCATCAGGGAGTCAGTCTAAGCCTTGCAAAACAGTAGCTTGACGTTAATCTAGGTGCAAGTTTCGATAGTTAGTCCGGTAACCATTGACCCAATAGCTGTTGAAGTTAATCGGCGGATATTACTGAAACTACATTGAGGTGGTGATCAAGATTGCTGAGTGGGAGTCATGGAACCAGAGCCTCAGATACCCAGGTATAGAGTCAAAGTACAAGATCAAAATGAGTTAAGTCACGATGCTTACCTAGAGCCTGCTGATAAAGATGACATGATAGGTGATTGGAAGTGTAACTGGCTTAGTTTCTGGGATAAAGCGGATTTTTATTGTGAGGCTTTTATAAAACTTTCCTTTGGAAGTAGAGTCCTAGGGCTGATCAGATTTGCGCTATACCCTGTCTATACGGATCATGACTTTGAATATCTTGAAATACTTCATCTTGAGGCAGTACCTAGAAACCAGCGAACTGCTAATCCGATTGGTGTGTGGCTTATATGGTATGCCTGTCATATTGGGATGATGTGCTGTCCTGGTGAAGAAGACGGCACACTGATTAGGCTGGATTCTACCGAGGGAGCTATAGAATATTACGAAAATAAGGTTAGCATGTACCCATTAGGATGGGTTGCGTCAGCTCCAGGAGAAGACTTATATGCTTTTCGGTTTACAACACAAGAAGCAGAAAGATTCTGTAGACGGCAGGGGGACGCCTACGGAAAGCCAGTCAAATTATCGTGACAAGGCTTGGATAGAGACCTCTGATGATGTGGTTACAGCTGGTTCTAAACGATGGATGAGCCACCGTGACCGGTACAAGTATGTCAAGAATCGAACTTACTCTAAGACAAAACCTTTTTCAGGGCAGTCAGTTCCTGAAGATGCTAGCTGAATTAAACAAGCTAAATCTTCTGCTGATTTTTTATTCTGCTGATTTTTTAGTTCTCCTCAACCGCCACTAATTTTAACTGGATAGCCTAGCTGGGTGAGGATTTGGACAAGTTGCTGTCGATGATCCCCTTGAATTTCAATGGTGTTTTCTTTTACCGCTCCCCCAGCCCCACACTGGGCTTTAAGCTTTTTTGATAATTCCGATAAGGTTTCAGGCCTGGCTTGAAAGCCCGTAATCACACTCACCGTTTTACCCTTGCGGCCCTTACGAGAAGCTTCAACTCGCAAAGGTTGCTCCGACGCCGGGAGGGCTGGTCGGGTGGTGGCAGATGGCTCTATAGCTCTCTGGGTGGCTGGGCCAAACTCAGAATAAACCGTGCGATCGCCTCCGGCCGGTCGTAGACCATCGCGGGCTGATTTGCGTTTAGAAGCACTCATATTCAAAGATTATCGATACTAGGAATATCCAGAGGTTTGGTGGGCTTCTTGAGGGGCCAGCTCTTCAAACTGAATGCGATCGTGGCGAGGATCAACATGGGTGACTCTTAGCTTTAGGGGCTCTCCCAAGGTCACAGATCGCTGGAATCGCATTGCCAATTCTAGACCTAGATCCTCTAAAAGGACTAATCCCAGGTTTTCATATTCTCGCAGCCAGCGAAGCATTAGGGCATCCCATACCTCCTCAGGCTGTCGTCGCAGATATTCCAGGCTCCAATAGCGGTTAGTTTGGCGCTCAACTGAGGTTACCTCGTAGGTATTGACAGCCATACTGGCAATTAATTCCTTGAGGGTTTCTTCGCTAAACGGTGGTGGATCACCCCGCAGATGGGCCTTGAGCTGAAAGTGGCACAGCAGGTCCATATAGCGGCGAATGGGAGAGGTTGCTTGGGAGTATGCCTCCAACCCTAAGCTGGCATGACGTCCGGGGGTGATGCTAACTTCACTGCGAGGCATACACCGGCGAATGGCACAGTCGCGCACCGGCCCAGCCGGAAGCTGAAACAGTTCTTCAGCGGGGGGTAACTCCGGCTGGGGCTGGCTTCGGTAAGGCAGAGCTAAATTGTGGGTTTGGCCATAGCGGGCAGCCGCTTCTCCAGCTAGAATCATCATTTCAGCCACTAGATTCCGGGCTGGGGAATCATTCACCACCTGAATCTGAATCTGATCTTCGTCGACCTTGATTGATGATTCCGGCATATTGATGCTGATTGCCCCTTGGGCACTTCGCCAGTCCCGACGTCGTTTAACCCAGGTGGCGATCGCTGGTAGTTCCGGTTCTGCCTTGACACCCAACTCCAGCATTTCATCGACATCCTCGTAGGTGAGTCGATAGGTGGGTTTGATCTGGGTGGGATGAATACAGATATCTTGAATGGCCCCGGTTGGATCTAAAATGACCCCGAAGCTTAAGGCACAGCAGACCTGGCCTTGAATTAAGCTCATTGGCCCCGTTGCCAAGTCACGGGGGAACATTGGGATCATCCCCGTTGGCAGGTAAAGGGTTGTGCTGCGGCGGCGAGCCTCTAGATCCAGATCATCCCCTAAGGAAATCCAGCGGCTGGCATCGGCAATGTGAATCCAAAGTCGCTGTTGATCATTGGCTAGGGTTTCTAAACTAAGGCCATCATCAATTTCCTGGGTGCTCTCATCATCAATGGTGTAAACCTTGAGGTGGGTCAAATCAAGTCGATCAGGCTCACGATCAGGCGGAGGATCGGCCAAGTAGGTTTGGGCGAGGGCCAACACCTTGTTGGGGAACTGAGTTGGCATTTGACTGCGACGCAAAAACAAGTTTTCGTGGGGGCTCCATAGCCCCAGATTCACCAAAAGCTCAAAGGCAGCTTGGGGGGTATTTGAGCTTCCCAAGCTGGTTAGGATCTCGATTGCCAAGGCGCGGGTGTTTGAGTCTTCACCCAGGGTGGCAAACCGTTCTAAGGCCTCTAAGATCGGGCGATCGCTGAGTTGCCAATCTATAGCTTCCCCCTTAAGCGCTAATTCTAATCGTTCTAAAAAGCCCTGGCGCTCCTGCAGTCGTTGGGCTTCGCGCTCTAGCTGGTGTTTAAGCTCCGCAACTTGGCTGGCGGAGCGAGGCTCGTAGCGATCGCCTTTTTGCTTAAAGTAAAGCTTATCTTCTGAAAGTAAATAGTGAGCTGCATAGCACAGGGGCGGGCTTTGCTCAGAAAAAAGCAACAGCGCCATTGCGGCCGGGTCAATGGCTTGGTTTTCTTCTAAAAGAATTTCCCAGGCAACCTCTAGACTGGCCGGATCAAGATAAGGCTGAACTTGCTGGCGAAACCCGGCAATTTCTTGAGGTTTATAGGTCTGGTTGCCAACCTCGAAGATTACCTGGCGGGGGTGAATTGTTTGGGACTGATTGCGTTCATCAACGACAACCCAGTGCTTTTTGCCCTCGGAACGATCCACAACGGCGAGTCGGCGATCGCCCTGGACTCGATATTCAACTAAAGATCCTTTGTCCACACGCGAACGCCCGCTTAAGTGTATGCCTAGGCTGCGCTATAGCCCTATCTAGATGACAGGGTTTGATTAGATCACAACGCTCCAATTGTACGCCCTGGAGCCTACCCCTCTTTATTAATAAACGGGAGGAGGGCCACGATCCGGGCCCGCTTAATCGCAGTGGTTAAAACGCGCTGCTGCTTGGAGGTCAGGCCAGTGATCCGCCGGGGGAGGATTTTGCCTCGCTCAGTAATAAATCTGCGCAGTAACTCAACATCCTTGTAGTCAATTGGTTCGGTCGGTTGAATCGGAGAGACGCGACGACGAAAGTAAGCCATAGAAATACGGTTAGGTTAAGATGCTTCAATTTGAAAGGGTTTCCTAGCCATGGGCTTAAGATCAGCCCACAGTCAGACTCAGATTACTTAATTTCCTTGTGGACGGTGTGAGAGTTGCAGTGGGAGCAAAACTTTTTCAACTCCAACCTGCTGGTCGTATTGCGACGATTTTTAGTTGTGGTATAGCGAGAAACCCCAGGGGAGCGCTTATCAGTATTACTGCGACACTCAGTACACTCCAGGGTAATCACCAAACGAACGCCCTTGCCCTTAGCCATAGTCTCAAAACTTTCAAGATGAATTAAACACAAACATCCATTATTTCACACGATTCCTAGCTTGTGCAAAAATTTTCTTGACTTTTAGATCTAAAGAGTAGCCACGTCGGGTTGAGATAACGCAGGTGCGGCCCCAGCGATCGTGGAGAGCCTGGCGCAGCATGGGGTCTGCAAAGGCAAAGCTACAGTCCACCGCCAAGGGAATGATTAGCAAAATTGCGCCGGGATTGCTAAATAAGAAGGTTAAGCCAAACAGTGCTAGCAGTGCCGCCCCCCCCATAGCTCCTTCTCGTCTGGCGAGATCGGCAACTAAAGGCACCCGACCTGTGTTGGCGTCGACAACCTTCATATCCAAGGCCCAGTGCCCAAAGCTTTGGCCCTGGTTATTAAGGACCAAAATCACTCGCAGGGCTGCCCAAGTCAAAAGAAAGGCAATTGCCTGAGCAAGGGGTTGATTGGCCCCCAAAAGCGCACTAGCAAACCACGCCAGGATAAAGTCGATTGCCGTGGCAGTCCCTCTTCGCCAAACTTGTGCCCTTGGTATGCGGGTTAGCATCCATCGTTCCCTATTACCTATCAATAACTTAACTGGTTATTGCCCATGAATTGAGGATGGGCCTAAAAGTGGATTTTGGGTAATTTGAACCGTCTTAGCCCAGGATTGATTCTCGATAAGGCGGCTTAAACAGCGAGATCCTGACCAAGCTTTTCAGAGTCAAACCCTTGCCTGCTGCTAAAAGTTCGGTATTTTTACGGAGAAACCCCTGCCATTTTGGCAACATTCAGCCTGGCAACAAATTTACTATTCAAATTAGCGACACAAATTATTTCACTCACTTAACAAACGTCTCTTTTAGACTGATCAGGTTCCAAACCCAACTCCTTGTTCAGTCGCAATTTTTCTAACCGCTGACTTAATAGGACTGCCAGGATGACGAGCGTAAATTATTCAAATTTATCTATTCTGACTCAATATTATCCCCCTGACTATGCGGCGACAGGGCAACTCATTGAAGAGTTGGCAATGCAGCTAGAACGTCAGGGAATGCATATTCAAATATTTACGGGTCAACCTGGTTATGCCTTTAAAAAAGGGTCTGCCCCTAGCTCTGAGAAGTTAGGAAAACGCCAGATTCGCCGGTCTCGTACCTCCCGTCTCTGGCCCCAACAAATTCGCGGCAAGCTGGTTAATGGGCTATTGTTTTGCCTGCGATCGCTGCTGCACTTGGTTAAAGCGTCTAGTCGGCCAGATGTCTTACTAGTGACGACCGCGCCTGCCTACTTGCCGATTGTGGGCTACCTAGCTCATTTGCTCTTCCGGGTGCCCTATGTCTGTTTACTTTATGATCTGTATCCAGATGCCGCCGTTGAGCTTAAAGTGGTTCCCTCGCAACACTGGCTAGTAAAGTGCTGGGAGGCCTTAAATCTAAAGGTCTGGAGAAATGCTAAAGAGATTGTTGTCCTTAGCCCGACAATGAAGGACCGGGTGGTTGCTAAATGCCCCGAAGTGGCTGATAAGGTTTCAGTTGTTCATAGCTGGGCTGATCCAAAGTGGGTGGCTCCCCTGGAGAAACAGCAAAATTGGTTTGCCCAGGAACATAACTTGGTTAATCAGTTTACGGTGCTCTACTCCGGGAACATGGGCCGCTGCCATGATCTCGATACCATCCTTGATGCTGCCGCTCAGCTTAAGCATGAACCAATTCAATTTGTCTTTGTTGGGGATGGAGCCAAGCGCAAGTCCTGCCAAGAAAGGGTGAGGATCTTGGGGTTGAAAAACTGTAAATTTCTGCCCTATCAAGAAAAGAAGACCCTGCCCTATTCTCTGACTGCCTGCGACTTAGCCTTGGTCAGCATTGATCGGGGCATGGAAGGGGTGGTGGCTCCCAGTAAGTTTTACGGGATGTTGGCATCCGGGCGGCCGATCGCCGCTGTATGTGAAAAACACTCATTTCTGCGACCAATTCTAGCCAAAGCTAACTGCGGGAATGCTTTTGAGAATGGGGATAGTGCTGGTTTAGCCCACTTTATTCGCCGCTTGGCTGCTAATCAGCATCTCGTCAGCCAAATGGGAGCAGCCAGTCGCCGTCACTTATTGGCAAACTTCACCCCCGAGATCATTGCCCAGCAGTACGCCAAGGTTCTGCACCACCCAGGCAAGCTACACCTGGATATGTACACCAGCCAAAACTCAGTTGCAGAGACGGCTGTCAGTCAGCACTTAGGTCTGGAAGCTGTGAGAAGCTAGCCCCAGGCGATCCAGGGTTGGCAGCGACTGAAATAGCTGTAACATATACAAACAGCTGCTGCCCCTGCCACAGGGGGATGTCAAGATGTCTATGGTTTTCTTGATTCCACTGGCGATCGCTCTGGTAACCACCTGGGTCTCTACCAACGCTAGCGATGAGACCACTTCTGATCTGGCCGGATCAGCGACTGTCGGCAGTATCATTTTTAGCTTGGTATTAGCGCCCTGGCAGATCAAGCTATTGTTGTTGCTGATCTTGCTTTTAGTCACTACTAAAAGGTTTAAGCTTGGCGAGACCACGAAGGTTGTTCCTGAGGCTCAGATAGATGCGGCCTCAATAGATCTAACCCAGGCGGATGTAGATGCGCCGGAGGCAGAAAAACAGCAGGAACTCTGCTATCGGGGAGTCTCCTATGGGCTAGGGTCTTCAAAGTTGCCGACTTCCGAGGTAGAAGCTAGGGGTGCTGGCCAGGACTTGACCCCGCTTTGTGAACAACCTTCTGAACACCTAAAATATCGGGGCACTGAGGTGTCCCCTCTGGTCTCCTTGCCCGATCAGGGACTTGAGAACCTTAGTCCAGAGCCCTAACCTTAAGTTTTCTTGCGCCCTCAAGGGTTGAGCATTGCTGAGATTAAGGAAGCTTTTTGACCCTAGCCAGCGATCTAGATGAGCTGTTAGAATTTAGCCGCTCTTGTGTCTGTTCGTTTTGCTACATGTTTTTATTTTTTTTGCCCCTGTTGTCCCCAGGACCTGTGGCTGCGGCACCTACGTCCCTGGAAGTAGTTCAACCCCAAGAGGTTCGGCCTTTACCCGGTCAGCTTAACAAGGTGCCAGTCTTTAATAGCAACAGTCCAGAAGTTATTCAGTCTGAGGGGATTTTACTGTCTACTTTTCCGGCCAAAGGCAAAGCAGACGCCGAGGCCCACTTAAATTTTCCTCTGGGGGGACGGTTTGATTTGTTTGCCCATCATGTAGCTAGGCCCAAATCTTCAAAAGATGAGTTTTATCTGGGGGTGCTTCTCAACAATCCCACCAGTCGCCCAGTAAAGGTACTGGTACTAGAGGCCAACAGCTATCTGAGTCGCTCCAACGAAGCCCCCTTTATTGATTTGCCTTCTGTGGTGGAGAGTCCCTTTGGCAATGTTTATGCTGGCCCCGGCAGTCGGGTTGCCAGTGATGCCCTGCGTCGGCACAGGCAGGCAGATTGGCCGGTCAAGCTGCTGATTCCCCCTGGAGAGAGTCGGATGTTGATCAATCTGCCGATTCCCAATGCCAGTGGACGCTCAACTTTAATGCGTCTATGGACCAATGGCCAGCTTTATATTGCCAGCATGGCGATGCAACGCCAGAACTCTAAAGGCAAGCAAGCCCCGACACTGCCAGCCTGGCAAGCGCTCTTAAAAAAGGGAGACCTTGTCAAACCCCGGGATCTTGCTCCCACACCGCTTGATCAAACCTCAGGCAAGTTTATCTATGGGCGGGTGGCAGGGGTCTCCCAGGGCTCCCAGTGGCAAAGCACGATGACAGACGATTCTAAAGTTAAGCAGCTGACCATTCCGCCAGCAGGCAAGGCTTACGCCTACGTGATTAATAGTCTTAAGCATGGCACCCTTGGCACTGATCAGATCCAAACTGCGCCGATGCTGGCCCGCTATGCAGATACGGCCTACAGTGCCCACGGCAACTATGGGGTCCAGTACAGTCTGACGCTACCGCTTTACAATGCCAGCAAACGTCCGCAAAAGGTGACCCTAGCGCTCCAAACCCCAATTAAGGAAAACAAGCTGAGTCAGGGGGGATTGCGCTTCTTAAAGAAGCCTAAGGCTCAGGTCTTCTTTCGCGGGGCGGTGCGGTTGCGCTACCAGGATGATCAAGGCAAAGTCCAGATCCGTTACCTGCACCTGGTCCAAAATCGGGGACAGCAAGGCAAGCCGCTGCTATCGCTGGTGCTTCCTCCGGGTGGGCGCCGCTCGGTAACGGTAGATTTGCTCTATCCCCCTGACTCGACTCCACCTCAGGTGTTAACGGTTGAAACCTTAGAGTCTCTAGATCGGGCCTTCCAAACCCGATAAGATTGCTGTTAAGCCTGGGGCTTATTGCCAGAGAAATTTTTGAATTTTCCAGGCACCAGGCAACCCTCTGGGAGTTTGGGAGAAATTTGGTGTCAGACTATACGCTGCAGTTGCGATCGCTGATGCAAGGGGCAGGCTTGACTAGCTTTCAAGCCCTGTGCCAACAAGCCGAGGTATCCCGGCGGCAGTTAACCCGACTCCGGCAGGGACAGATCCAGCAGCTCTCCCTAGAAACCCTCCTGAAGCTGGCGGCAGGATTGCAAGTTAGCTTAGCGGACTTAGTCGCACTGTTTGCTGATCTAGGTCCGGGGGATGAATTTAGGGCCTTAAAAATCCCAGCGTCCAACGAGACCCATGTATCCAATACAGCGATCGCCAATCTCCAGCAAGAGTGCCAGCGACTGCAAACTCAACTTCAGCAGCAACAGCAGCTCCTCTGGTCAGAATTTCAAGCTGAAACCCTGCAAGCCCTAGAGTCTTTGCTCTTGCAGTGGCCAACGGCTGCTTACGCAGCCCAGAAAAATCCTCAAGCGCCAGCGGTTAAACTGCTGCCGCTGTTGCGCCCACTCCAACAATTGCTGGAAGCATGGCAAATTGAATCCATTGGGCCGGTGGGGGGTGAGGTGGACTATGATCTTCAATATCATCAACTGACTGCTGGTACAGCGGAGCCTGGAGACCGAGTTAAGATTCGTTACGTAGGTTACCGCCAAGGGGAGAAGCTACTCTACCGAGCCAAGGTTAGCCAGGTATAGGTCAGTGATGAGTAACGGATTTTCTATGGTTCTAAATTCTAGACACTCCAACTATGATTTGTGCCTGTTGCTTGCTAGTTTGGAGCTAGGGGAATTTATAAGCCTTCAATCCAACCAACGTTGCAGTTCCCAAGATCCTAATTCATCATTCATCGAAGGGGGGATATGATTGAGCCTCAACTTGCTCAAACACCTTGGGAAAGTCAGGAAGCCTATCATCGCTTTCTTGAGATCGCCGCTGAGGGAATCTGGATTCTTGATCCGGAAGATAAGATCCAGTTTGTCAATCAGAGAATGGCGGCCCTGCTGGGCTACCCGGTGACTGAGATCCTGGGAACTGATTTCTTTGAGTTTGTGGCTCCAGCCGACCAAGCAGTGGCCGCTGCCTATCTGCAGCGTTGCCGGCAGGGAACTTCGGAACGTGATGAATTTAAGTTCCGCCACCAAGATGGCGCTGATCTTTGGGTAACTGTTTCGACCCGTTCCTTGTTTGATGCAGATGACACTTTTCAGGGAGCGATGAGCATCGTGACAATTCCTCCAAAGCAGCCCCACAGGTGCATACAAGCGGATGAATTCTCAGATCAAGGGGGAGTGCAAACAGCTAGGTTGAGTACTGCTGGCCAGCGGCTTGAGAGTCAAATTGCCGCAGCATATCTGGAGCAACGCCAGCAAGCGGAGGAAGCTCTGCGGCAGAGTGAAGCCAAGTTTCGCAATCTGGTTGAACAAACCAGTGACTGGATCTGGGAAATTGACTGCAATGGCATTTTTACCTATGTCAGTCCCCAGGCCGAGGAAATTATTGGCTATTCACCTGCAGAGATTCTGGGCAAGACCACCAGTGATTTTATGCTTTCTGAGGAGGGGCAGCGGTTTATTGACTTGCTCACCCCCTTGCTTGCTGCCCAAAAGCCCTTTATTCGCTTAGAAAAAACATTAATCCACAAGAATGGCCAGCCAGTTGTCCTAGAAACCAGTGGCTCTCCCATTCTTGACAGTCAAGGTGCTTTGTTGGGGTATCGGGGCATTGCTCGGGATATCACCGAATGCAAGCAGGCTGAAGCCCAAGTTCAGCAGCTCAATCAAGCTCTGACCCAACGAGTTGCTCAGTTAGAAGCGGCTAACCAGGAGCTAAACTCGTTTTCTTATTCTGTCTCCCATGATCTGCGCACCCCCCTGCGGGCCATGCAGGGATTTTCTCGAATTCTGCTAGAACAGGATGTCTCACAGCTACTACCGCAAACGCAGCATTATCTCAGCCGGGTGCAACACAACACTCAAAGGATGGGAGACTTAATCGATGGCCTTCTCAGCTTCTCTCGCCTCAGCCGCCATCCGATCCTCAAACAATCGGTCAAACCTAGCCTGTTGGTCTCTCAAGTTTTAGCAGATCTGCAGCAGGCGCAAAATCAGCCGATTGAAATTTTGCTGGAGGAGCTGCCGGTTTGTGAGGGCGACCCGTTTCTGCTCAAACAGGTTTGGATGAACTTGTTAGCCAACGCGTTGAAGTTTACCAGCCATCAACCTGCTGCTGAGATTAAAGTTGGTTGCCAGCAAACGTCCAACCGCCAAATTTATTTTGTCAAAGACAATGGGGTTGGATTTGATATGAACTATGCCCATAAGCTCTTTGTGGTTTTCCAGCGACTCCACTGTGCAGATCACTACGAAGGAACAGGGGTTGGATTAGCGATCGCCCAGCGAATTATCCATCGCCATGGGGGGCACATCTGGGCCCAAAGTGCTGTCAATCAAGGCGCAACGTTTTACTTCACGTTGAATGAGGCAGCCCTGGATGAGCAATAACCCCAACAATATTGTGGAGGTACTCCTGGTTGAAGACAATCCTGATGATGTCGAGTTGACCCTCCTGACCTTAGAGGAGAATCATCTTGCCAATCACGTGGAAGTGGTTCGGGACGGGGCTGAGGCCCTGGAATTTTTATTTTGTACCGGTCGATACAGCGATCGCCCTCAAGAAAATAGCCCTAAGGTGATATTGCTAGACTTGAAGCTGCCCAAAGTAGATGGCTTAGAAGTGCTCCAACGCATTAAGGCAGACCCTCGCACCCAGCAGATTCCGGTTGTAATATTGACTTCGTCAGGGGAAGAGCGAGACATCGTCGAGAGTTACCAGTTGGGGGTAAACAGCTATATTGTCAAACCAGTTGACTTTGAGCAGTTTACGATCGCAGTCCGGCAGTTAGGATTTTACTGGTTACTCTTGAATCAACCTCGTTCTTTGTAAACCTATCCAATGGTCTCAATGCCTACGCCGCTGTGCCTGTTGATTGTTGAAGACGTCGCTGATGACGCTGAGCTAATGGTGGCAGAACTGCGGCGAGCAGGGTTTGAACCGAGCTGGCAGCGAGTCGAAACAGAGTCAGACTATTTGGCGCAGCTAGAGGGCAAGCTTGAGCTGATTCTAGCCGACTATACATTGCCCCAGTTCACTGCTCTGCGGGCCCTGCACCTTTTGCAATCAGGCGGCTGGGATATTCCCCTAATTATCGTCACCGGCAGCATTAGTGAAGAAGTCGCCGTTGAGTGTATGAAGCAGGGGGCTGCAGACTACCTGCTCAAGGACCGGCTAGCGCGCCTAGGGCCAGCGGTTACCCATGCCCTGCAGGAGCAAAAACTGCGCACAGAGCGCAAGCAGGCAGAGGCAGCCCTGCGAAACAGCGAAGAACGATTTCAAATCGTTGTCCGGGCAACCAATGATGCTGTCTGGGATTGGGATCTTGCCACGAATCAAGTCTGGCGCAATCAGAGCTGTCAAACCTTATTTCGCTACGCCCCGGGGGAGATAGGGGAACATGTTAGCTGGTGGGAGGAGCAAATTCATCCAGAACACCGGCAGAAAGTTATTGCCGAAATTCGCCAAGCGATCAACAGCGGCGAGAAGCTCTGGTCCCAGGAGTATCGCTTTTGTCGCGGGGATGGAACCTATGCTCATATCTTTGACCGGGGGTATGTTGTCCACACTGAGCAAGGAGAGCCAGTACGGATGATTGGGGGGATGATGGACATCACAGATCGCAAGCAAGCTGAAGCCCAGTTACAGCATTATGCCTTTCACGATTCGCTCACGGGGTTGCCCAATCGGGCTTTGTTTATGGACCGCTTAGGCCATGCCGCCCATTACTGTCAACGACATCCCGAAGCCTTGGCAGCAGTCTTCTTTCTGGACTTAGATCGGTTTAAGGTGATCAACGACAGTTTAGGCCACGGCGTGGGCGATCAATTTTTGGTCACCACTGCCCAACGGCTGGCACATTGTTTGCGTTCTATGGATACAGCGGCCCGGTTTGGCGGCGATGAATTTGCGATCCTGCTGGAGGACATTCAAGATGTCAGCGAAGCAATCCACGTGGCTGAGCGCATCCAAGCCGAACTTAGTTTACCCTTTAGGGTCGGCCTCCAGGAGCTATCAAGCACAGTCAGTATTGGGATTGCTTTAATGCAGTCAGCCAATGCTGCCCAGCCAGAAGATCTGCTGCGGAATGCTGACATTGCCATGTACCGGGCCAAAGCCCTGGGAAGAGCCTGCTATCAAGTCTTTGATCCGGGAATGCACGACCATGCAATGGCCCTGATGCGGCTAGAGACCGATCTGCGTCAGGCAATCGAGCGTCAGGAGTTCCGACTTCATTACCAGCCGATTGTCTGCTTAGCAACCAGTCAAATTGTCGGGTTTGAAGCCTTAGTCCGCTGGCAGCACCCCACCCGAGGCTTAGTTTCACCGGCAGAATTTATTCCTGTGGCTGAAGAAACCGGCTTGATTGTTCCCTTGGGACAGTGGGTTTTGCAAGCGGCTTGCCATCAACTGCAAAAATGGCAGCTACACCCACTGGGAGAGTTGCCCTTAACCCTCAGTGTTAATCTCTCTGGCAAGCAGTTCACCCAAGCAGATCTAGGTGAGCAAATTCAGCAGATCCTGCAACAGACTGATCTAGATGCTTCAAGTTTAAGACTTGAAATTACCGAAAGTGCGTTTATGACCGCTGACTCGACGGCAACTTCAACCCTGTTAAAGCTGAAAAATTTAGGGATTCGATTGTCGATTGATGATTTTGGCACCGGCTATTCTTCTTTAAGTCGGCTGCACTGCCTGCCGATCAATACCCTAAAAATTGATCGCTCTTTTGTGAACCAAATAGATATTGAAACCAACAGCTCCAACCGGATGATTGTGCAAGCGATCGTTACCCTTGCCCACAGTCTGGACCTGGATGTAATTGCCGAAGGGGTAGAAACAGCAGCCCAACTCACCTATCTGAAGGCCCTTAAGTGTGAGTATGCTCAAGGGTATTTCTTTGCCCGCCCCCTAGAGCCGACAGCGGCAGAAACACTAATGGTCTCCCAGGTTAAATCCTAGAGATACTTTATGAACATATATCCATAAACATCCCTGGAGATCTGCCTAAAGCTAAAATATAAGTATCAGCGCAGTGTAGGTTTCGACCATGAAAGTGCGATCGCTCAGCCAGATTGCCCTAGGGGTGGCGGGCATCGGCCTAGTATTTCTCACAGCCTTAGGGAGTCAAGGCTGGGCAAGAACCCTTCAGGCTCAGCAAAATCGGTTAATGTCTCCAAACTCGCTTGCGGATGGGACTTATCTGTATGGAGAAGTCCCGCAACCCAACCAGATCGGTAAAGGCTATACGTTGTTTAAGCATTACCAGGGGACTGTGGTTGGAGCACTCTACTATCCCCGGTCTGAATTTGACTGTTTTAAGGGGGTCTTAACAGAAAACACCCTGGATATTAAATCTGTGGGAGCCTACGATTCAGCGGTAGTGGCCCTGCAAATTAACCTCACAGACCTCTATTCAATTCAGCAAATTAGTCCCAATGACCAACGTCTTTTGGCCGCTTGTCAGCAGACGACTGCGGCCCTGCCTAAACAGCCCCAACCTACTGATCAGTAAATTGGTTGCGAAGCTCTAAAACTCCTATCTCTGCCGCAAGCAACAGAGCATTTTAGAATTTTTCTTCCGGGACACACTACCGCACAAATTTCTGCTTATGGGGCAAGCCACGAAGAATATGACTCATTGAGATTTAAGAAGCCCCACTGGCTAAGGGGTCACAAGTAGCGCTCTCCTAGCAGGTGGGGCTTCAGCGATATTTAGATTTAGATCTAGGGATTACTCAGCGGTTACTAGCTCAGTGCTGCCCTTAATCCGGCGGCGGGTCAGGGTGTTGAATAGCATTTGACCAATTGCCTTGATCAAGTTGCCTTCCAACTCCTGGAACATTTTCATGTTCATCCCAAAGGCGGCATTGGCTTCATCGACAATCCGCTCAGCCTTGGCCTCATCCACTGGCAGGTCATTCATGGCCTGGCGATAGGTTGCTTTAAACTGCTTTTCGTCTTCAATCGCATTAAAGGTATAAAAAGCGATCCCCTGGCCTTCTGGCAGGTTCATTCCTCTCTGAGTAATGCCTTTGAGGATTTGCCCGCCTGATAAATCCCCCAGGTAGCGGGTGTAGGAGTGGGCAACTAACAACTCAGGCTCCGATGCTGAAACTTCCTGGATGCGCTGCACATAAGCTTCGGCGGCTGGAGAAGGCTGAATTTGACTTTTCCAGTCTGAGCCATAATAGTAAGCCAAATCCTGCTCTAGGCTGTGCTTGCGGTTTAGTTCCGGGAAATAAATTTTAGAGATAATCGGGTGATTGCGATGGCGCTCCATCTCTGCTTCCATCGCTGAGTAGACAAAGTAGAGATTTGCCGCTAGTTTGCGATAGGACGTTTTTTCTACCGTTCCCTTTAAGTAGCATTTGATAAAACCGACATTTTCGGCCATTGTATGGGACTTTTTGGTACCCTCTCGTAACTTGATAGCTAAATTGCTGCTCATCCTAAATTCCCAACACTAAAATTGACAGGCTTGAAATTGATTTTGCAAAGGGCATAAAAGCCACCTAGATTGTTACCGTAAACTGATTTGGCCCTGCTTTGTATTAAAAATTCTGAAGTTCAGTCCTGAGAACTTTTGGCACAAAGGTTGAGCAGGTTTTTCTGAAAGGCTTAAAGGGCCATTTTGTTCTTCACTTAGCCCCCTAATTACAACTAGGTGGCTGCATTCGAAGTCAGACAAGCTAGAATTGGGAAGGCTCTTGTCAGAGCCCGAGCAAACTTCAGATAAAAAGTTTGCTTGAGAAAATCTTGAGTTTGCTTAAAGTTTCTGGAATTTTTTATGACGCTTCCGATCCGCAATGTGGCAATTATTGCCCACGTCGACCATGGCAAAACAACGCTGGTGGATGCCCTGCTGAAGCAGTCGGGGATCTTTCGAGAGGGGGAAGAAGTCCCCGATTGTGTCATGGACTCCAATGCCCTGGAGCGGGAGCGGGGGATTACAATTTTGTCTAAAAATACCGCTGTCCACTACAAAGATACCCTGATCAACATTGTGGATACCCCCGGTCATGCCGATTTTGGCGGTGAGGTGGAACGGGTTTTGGGGATGGTGGAGGGGTGTCTGCTGATCGTCGATGCCAATGAAGGGCCGATGCCTCAGACCCGGTTTGTGCTCAAAAAAGCGTTAGAAAAGGGCCTGCGCCCAATCGTGCTGGTGAATAAAATTGATCGCCCCCAGGCTGAACCCTATCAAGCGGTCGACAAGGTTTTGGATTTGTTTTTAGAATTGGGGGCAGATGATGATCAGTGTGAGTTTCCCTATCTGTTTGCCTCCGGTCTAGACGGCTTTGCCAAGGAAGACCTGGACGCAGAAGGGACCGATATGCAGCCCCTATTTGAAGCCGTTTTGCGCCATGTTCCTCCCCCTGCTGGGGATCCTGAGCGCCCTTTGCAGTTGCAGGTGACCACCCTAGACTATTCTGAATACCTGGGCCGGATTGTGATTGGCAAAATCCACAACGGCACTATCCAGGCTGGACAACAAGCGGTCTTGATCACAGAAACCGCAGCGACGATTAAAGCCAAGGTCACAAAGTTGATGGGGTTTGATGGCTTAAAGCGCGTCGAGCTTGAGTCTGCCTCCGCCGGAAATATTGTTGCAGTAGCAGGGTTTGCCCAGGCCAATATTGGGGAGACGATCACTTGCCCCCAAGAGCCCCAGGCTTTACCGCTAATCAAGGTTGATGAACCGACCCTACAGATGACCTTTTCGGCCAACGACTCGCCCTTTGCTGGTCAGGAAGGAACCTATGTCACCTCGCGGCAGTTGCGCGATCGCTTGGTGCGGGAGCTAGAAACTAACGTGGCCCTGCGGATTGAAGAAACCGATTCTCCCGATCGGTTTGCTGTCTCTGGTCGCGGGGAGCTGCACCTGGGAATTTTAATTGAAACCATGCGGCGAGAGGGATATGAGTTTCAGGTCTCCCAGCCCCAGGTGATCTACCGGGAAGTCAATGGCCAGCCCTGTGAACCCTACGAATATCTAGTGCTGGATGTACCCGAAGCTGGGGTGGGGGGCTGCATTGAGCGTCTGGGCCAGCGGCGGGGAGAAATGCAGGATATGCAAATCGGTGCCAATGGTCGAACCCAGTTAGACTTTGTGATCCCGGCTAGGGGATTGGTTGGTTTTCGGGGTGAGTTTTTGCGCCTGACCCGGGGCGAAGGGATTATGAACCATAGTTTCTTAGATTATCGGCCCCTGGCAGGGGAGATTGGCGCCCGTCATAATGGGGTGTTAATAGCCTTTGAGGAGGGGACTACGACCTTCTATGCCCTCAAAAATGCCGAGGATCGAGGAGTTTTCTTTATCACCCCTGGCACCAAGGTCTACAAGGGGATGATCGTCGGAGAACACAACCGGCCCCAGGATCTTGATCTGAATATCTGTAAAACCAAGCAACTGACCAATCACCGCAGTGCCACGGGGGATGAGTTGGTGCAGCTACAGTCACCGATGGAAATCAGCCTGGAGCGAGCCTTAGAATATATCGGTGCTGACGAGCTGGTGGAAATCACCCCCCAGTCAATTCGCCTGCGCAAACTAAGCAAAAAGATGGCCAAGCGCTAGCTCAGCAAGGAGGACTCTGGCAGACAAACCTGCCGGGGAACTTGAATCTGAAAGGTTGAGCCTTGGCCCAGCTGGCTCTGGACGGAAATGGTCCCATGCATCATTCGGGCCAACCGGGCCGTAATGGCTAACCCCAGGCCAGTTCCGGCATAGCGGCGGGTGGTAGTTTGATCTACCTGCCAAAATTCATTAAAGATATTTTTTAAGTGGGTCTTGTCAATGCCAATGCCGCTGTCTTGAACCGTGATTTCAATCTGATCTGGGGCTGGGGCCTCTAGGCGAACCACAACCCTGCCGGTTTCTGTAAACTTGATCGCATTAGACAAAAGATTGACTAAAATCTGCCGCAGCCGCAAGCGGTCATTGACTACATTCGGATCTGCTAAATCAACCTGAAGCTGCACAGGCAAGTCTTTTTGGTCTGCCAAGGATTGCAGCTCGGCCAGGGTCTCAGCGGCAAGCTCCGGCAGGTCAAAGGCTTCTAAATTGAGTTCTAGGCGCCCGGCTTCAATTTTAGAAAGATCTAAGATGTCGTTGATCAGGGTTAGGAGGTTTTTGCCGTTACTGAGGATGCGCTCAACCATGTCTGTCTGCTTGGGATCAAGCTGGCTATGGCGTTGGCGCAACAGCAGTTGAGAGAATCCAGTGATTGCATTCATCGGCGTGCGCAGCTCGTGGGACATGGTTGCTAAAAACTGCGACTTAAGTTGGGTGGCCTCAATTAGCTTCAGATTTTGGAGTTGAATTTGCTGGCGTTGATGCTCTAGTTCCCGATTTTGCTGGGCAAAAATTTGATTTTGGGTCTCTAGTCGCTCTTCTCGTTCTTCTAGGGCATTAATTAGTTGAGCATTGTTGAGGGCGATCGCTGCCTGTTCGCCAAAGGCAATCATTAAAATCCGGTTTTCCTCACTAAAAGCTGCCGCATCATCCCAATTGCCTGTTGCTAAGACCCCTAAGCGCCCTGATTGGGCTGACTGAATCGGCACTGCGCAGATTGAGGCAATCCCTTGACCCTGGATTCTAAAGTCTAAGATATCTTCTTGGACCAGTTGGGATTCTCCGGTTGAGAACACCTGACCGAGAATCCCCCCTTCAATATAAAGGTGGGACTTGGGCAGGGCATCCCGGCTGATCCCAGCGGTTGCCGTCAACTCCAAAAGATTATATCGCTGGTTATACAAGGCAATCAGACAAAACTGCCCCCCAGGAATCGCCTCACAGACCGCCTGTACCATTAACTGCAGGAGCTCTGGCAGGTCTGATAACCGCTGGTTGAGCAAATTGGTTAATTGCTGCAGGGTTCGTAGCTGCTGTTGTTGTTCCCCCAGCACCATAATTGCCTTACGCAGATTTTCCCCCACATCCTGGGCTTGCCGATAGAGTCGAGCATTGTCAACAGCTAGGGCAGCACGACGGGTTAAGTCTTCAGCCAAGGTTAAGTTTGTGGCGGCATAGGAGCGCCCTGATTCTGCGGAGACAAACGTAATTACCCCTAAAGTCCGCCCCCGGGCAACCAGAGGCACAATCATATAGGACTTAGGATCAAGTTTTTGCAGTATCTCCAGGTGCTCAGGACTACAGGCATAGGAGGTCAATTCGTCAGCAGAGATATCCTGGACCAATTCGGGTTGACCGCTGCGCAGAACTATGGCAACGTCGTGGTCTGAGTAAGGGTCAAAGGGATGAACTTGGCGTAAATCCCGCACCAAGGCAGTTTTTTCCGGGTTGACATGGGCAATGGCGACAAGTTCCAGAGATCCCGGCCCCTGAAGCATCTCGACAACGCAGTAGTCCGCTAAATAGGGAACTGACAGCCGAGCTAGGTTCTCTAGAGTGACTTCATAGTTAAGGGAAGTCGACAAAATACTGCTGGCCTCGGCCAAAAATCGCTGGCCTTCTTCGGTGCGTTTGCGATCAGTGATGTCAATCCCAGACCCGATATAACCGGCAAAGCTGCCATCGGGTAAAAATCGGGGGGTATCAGTGGCTAAAATCCAGCGGTACTCACCATCAGCTCGTTTGAGCCGGTATTCAGTTTCAAGGGGTTGGCGATCCTTAAAGGTGCTTAAATAGGTTTGCAAATAGGCCTGCTGATCCTGAGGATGGAGGCTGGAGAGCCAGCCGTTGCCAAGTTCCTGGGTTAAGTTCCGGCCCGTAAAAGCTAACCAGGCTTGATTAAAAAAGCTGCGCAGACCATTTTCGCCCACAACCCACAGCAGGACTGGGGCACTATCAGCCATGGTCCGAAATCGCTCTTCACTCTCAGCCACTGCCTGGCGGGCCCGCTTGCGCTCGGTGATGTCACTGATAATCCCAGCCATCCGCAGCGGGTCACCCTGCTGATGCCGCTGAACTTTACCCCGAGCAATACAATTGCGGTACTCGCCGGAGGAATGCCGGAGGCGAAATTCTGGATTAAATTCAATATTGTGGTCTAAATGCGCCTGGAC
>JBGTDP010000010.1:0-14288 GCA_041748255.1 Thermosynechococcaceae cyanobacterium
CTGCCACCGCCTGATCCCGCTGCAGATAAAATGACTTCGGGCGCAGTTTAGGTCCCAGGGCCAGATTAATCCGGTCTTGCTGCCCAGCCAGATTTAAATTTACGCCCTGACCGGTGTTGTAGTTCACCTTGCCAGCCAAATGAGGCTCAAAATCAAGTTGATTTAGGGCCAGGTTATTAACCTGCAGAGACCCATTGAAGTTAGGAGCAGCCGGGGTTCCAGTTAAGCGACCGTTGAGATCAGCTAGGCCAGCCACCTGAACAGCAGTGGGACCTATGGCAGGTAAGTCTTGCAAAGAGTAATCTTGGGCTCGGACATTCAGATCCAGGGCAGTGATTTGCGGAGTCCTGCCCTGGAAGCGGGTGGCAATCACTCCCTGTGCCCTTAAGCCTGGGGCCGTTGCCTGCTGGACAATAATATTTTGGCCATTAAACCGCACCTTCGCCCTCAGGGGAGCCTGAACAACTGAGAGGCCCTGGGAAAATAAGACGTTACCCTGGGCGCGAATATTCTCCGGTCTCAGGGCAGAGATCGGTCCAGAGAAATTCAATTGACCCCTGAGCTGTCCTCTTAGCCCCGCCGAAAAGGATTTTAGGGGAACGCCAGCGGTTTCGACCGTTGCTCGCAGCAGTCCATTGACAATCCGCCCGCTGCCGCGAACGGTGCCCCCCGCCACCTGAGCGACAATATTCTGTAACCGGGCCTGACCGTTGCTGACAATCACTTCCCCCGTAGTTGCATAGGTAGCCTCCGGGGCCTGGAAGCGAACGGCAGTTTGAATATTTTCCGCTGGCCCAGAGATGGTGGCCTGGGCATTGACGCGGCCAACATTAATCGTCTGCGGCACCCCGTAGAGCTGAGCGATCGCATCCCCAGAAAGATTCTGCGCCCGGAGATTGGCGATCAATCCTTGTCCTGGGCGCAAATTGTAGCGGGCCTGACCGCTAATCACCCCTCCCGATGTGGGAATCCCTTGAATGTTTGTAATCTGAACCAGTGGGGCATTGACTTGAAACTGGGCCCTGAGGGAACGAAATGGGACGCGGCCAATTAAGGGGGTGCCGGGGGTGGTGACCAGACCCGAGAGCAGCGGTTTTCTAATCGGTCCGGTGACCCGCAGATCCTGAACTAGAACCTGACCAGCGGTGGCGATCGGAGATCTTAGATTCAAGGTCTGCAGGGCTTTAGAAATTTCTACGGGACTGGATTGGGCGGTGAGGTTATAGCCAGCCTTGGGGTCAATGGACCCATTGGCTTGGAAGGGAACTTGACCATAGAGGCCCCTGACCTGCTCTAATACTGTGGTCAAACCGCCCTGAAATCGAAGTTGGCCGGTGGTATTGCTAAAGGGTTGGGGGATGGCAGCGATCTGGGCCGTGACATTCTTGAGTTGAGCCGTCCCTTGAATATTCGGCTGCTGTTTGGAGCGCAGTTGGATCGCCAAATTGCCGTCTACTTTGCCGGAGCGGGGTGAAATTGGCAACTTAAAGGCGCCGTCTAAAACCGTTGCCGCCAGATTTTGGGCCTGCAAACTTAAATTGATTTGCTTAAAGTCAAAGCCGGAGGTTTGCCCCTTGACTTTCAGGGCTCCCCCAGCAGCGATCAATCCCTGCAGGTCAAAGCCAATTGCGGGGGAGTTCTCCAGAAACTTGATGGTTCCGTTCACCTGTTGAAAGGTTCTGGCTGGCGATCGGCGAGTGCGTAGCAACAAGCGATCAGGAACAACCACTGTTGCGGATTTGACTTGGGCAGTGCCTGCCAGGGTAAAAGGCTGGTTTTGGCGATACTTGAGCCGCAGATTGGCGTCTATCAACCCGGCCTTAGCCCGAATCGGTAGCTGGGGCAGCCATTGGGTCAAGGCAATTGCCTTGAGATCCTCAGCCTGGGCACTCAAGCTCACCTGCTCAGAGGGGCGCAACCATTCCCCTTGGGTTTTTAGGTTCCCCCCTGATTGCAACTGGGCCGCCAGGTCAAACTTGATGCGTTTGGCCTGATTGACAAAGATTAGCTTGCCATTGGCTTCAGCAAAGGTCTGGGCCGGAACGCCCTGGGGCACTAGCACAACTTTAGCGTCCCGAAACCGCACCGCCTGCAAGTTGGTTTTAATCGGCCCGGTTGATTCGCGGGGGCTAATTTCAGTCGTCAGCCAGCGGCCATCGGCAGCTTGTTCAACATAAAGATTTGGCTTGGCAACGGTTACATCCAAGTTAAGGGTACGGGTCAGCAAAACATCCAGGACATTAAAGGCAACACTAATAGACTCTGCTTTTAATGAATCTGGATCTTTAATCTGTTGACCATCAACTTGTTTAGAAAACACCGGAATGGCTGAGGACCCAAACCGAATGCTAACAGGGGTAAACCGTTCCACACTCCCCAGTTCAACCGGGCGGTTGAGGGTCTGACTCAGATTTTGGGCAATTAGGGGTACTAGCTGATCATGGACAAAGACCCATAGCCAGCTAGTGATTCCGGCCAACACGGCCAAAAGCGCAATCAAAAACCCAACGACAGGCCGACTCAGAAGGATTAGCCAAAACCGTTTATGCTGGCTGGGGGGTTCACCCCCAAATTGAGAAGAGCTAGTCATTAGAGTCTCAAACTGAGATTAGATTGCTGAAGGCAGGGAGTTGAATAACGCCAAAAGTGCAAAGTCACTAGATTCCTGCTAGGGGAGATTTAAATTCAAGGCTAGAAATCAGGCTGGCAAATCAAACCAATGATCTGAATCACATTAGACTCGCCTTGATTTTGTTAACAGGGTTTAATCGCTAAAGCAATCTTAAGATAGAAACGATGCTTCCAAGATATTCATACAAATTATGCAGGTGTTTGTTTTACTGTTTAATGCTCAGACGGACAATGAGGGAATTCATACCTTGAAGATTACTGATTCAGGTGACGAGAATGGGATTCCTCAGGATGTAGTCCTGGCCTTTGAGACCGAAGATGATGCTACTCGGTTTGCCCTACTTCTAGAAGCCCAAGACTTTCCCAGCGCTACCGTTGAAAGTATCGATCTAGCGGAAATCAAAGAATTTTGCCAGGGGGCTGGTTTAGAGATGAAACTTGTGCCTGAGGGAACTCTGGCGATGCCACCTGAAACCAAGGTTGAAAACACTGACTGGCAACCTGAGTCTGAAGTTCCCTCCATTGACCTGGAGAGTTTTCGCCGCCAGCTTGAGGACCTGCTCTAGCGTTAAGCTTTAGGTTTTTATCCAGTCTTAAACCAAGCTTTCTGGAGCATGAAGTTGCCTATCTGGCCTGATCCAGTTTCTTAAATTTAGACGATGGTAAAATCACACTTAAACCCAGGTTCATGCCTGGTTGAGCAGGTGTTTTGGCTGATTAACAACATTTTTCTAGTCAATGCTGTGATAGCAGTTGGTGGCATCACTTACTTCCTGAGCAACCGTAAGGGTTGTAGCCTTGGATCTTTTAGGGCTGAGGTGAGGCGCTAGGCTGTACTTGAGTACCCCGTAGCAAAGTAATGGCTGGATATATTTTAATTCTGGCGATCTTAATCTTAGGGGGGGCGATCGCTACCGTCGGAGATCGAATCGGGTCCCGGGTGGGTAAAGCCCGTCTAAGTTTATTTAATCTCCGTCCTAAAAAAACAGCCGTTTTGGTGACCATCATTACCGGCAGTATCATCTCTGCAACAACTTTAGGGATTTTATTTGCCACCAGTCAAGAGCTTCGAGATGGGGTATTTCGGCTAGCAGAGATTAAAAAGCAGCAGCGCCAGGTCAAAACTGAACTTGCCCAAGCCCGGCAGCAGCGAGATCAGATTCAAGCTGATTTGTCTCAGACTCGCCAGGAGCTGACCAAGGCTCAATCTCGCTTAAATACTGTAAAAGAGTCTTTAACCCTTGCGATTCAGCGTCAGCAGCAAACCCAAGCCCAACTTGATCAAGTCCAAACTCGGTTTTTGCAAGCCCAAGCAGATCTCAAGAATCTCAGCTCAGATATTCAGCGGCTAGAAACAGAAGCCTCGCAACTGCAAGCAGAACGACAACGCTTAATTGCCCAGCGCAACCAGGTGCAAGGCCGCCTTCAGGAAGCCGAGGATCGTCTTCAGCAAGCAGCCCGCCAACAAACACAACTAGAACAGGCGGTCAAACAAGCTCAAGCAAATCTGCAAGCAGTCAAATCTCAACGAGACCAGTTAGAACAATCGGTCAAGCAAGCAAAGATTGAAGCAGCCCAAGCCCAAGCCAATCTCAAACAAGCCCAGGAGCAACGTAATCAACTCCTAGCTCAGCAGTCCCAGCTCCAAGAAGAGATTGCTGCTTTAGAGTCAAGCCAAACTCGCCTGGAGCGAGATTTTACTGCCCTGACCCTGGGGCTGCGCAGCCGGAATGTTGCCATTCGTCCCGGTCAGGTTTTAGCCGTGGGCACAGTTCGTGAGATTAATAATCCTGACTTGGCGAGTCAAGCGATCGATCAACTGCTGCGGGAAGCAAACCGGACAGCGATCCGGCTGACAAAAATCTCCCAGGGGGATCCCAATCAACAGGTTGTGCAGATTACCAAGACAGATCGACAGCAGCTAATTGAGCAAATTGAAACTGGGAGGTCCTACGTGATTCGACTGCTCGCAGCCCTGAATGTGGTTGAGGGTGAAGCTTCAGTGCTGGTGATACCCCAAGTTGTTCCCAATCAAGTTGTTTTTCCGGCTGGGGAGCAAGTCGCGGCTGTTTCTCTGGACTTACCCCAGATGAGTGATGACCAAATTTTGGGACGCTTAGATTCGTTGTTTGCTGACTCTAATCAACGAGCGATTCAATCGGGACTGCTACGGGACCCGCTGACCGGGGCTGTAGGATCCTTTAGTCAAGCTGATTTGATTAAATTTATTCTGCAACTCAGGGAGTACGAGGGTAGGATCAAGGTGGCAACCATTGTCCCAGAGGCGGTTTATACTGCTGGTCCGCTTAAGCTAAAGCTGGTTGCATTCCGCGACCAAGAGGTGATCTTAGAAAGTGATTAATCCTGATCTAGAGTAGCCTTGATGTTTCCAAGTCCTGTGCCTGATCCAGAACCATTACCTTCAGTGGGTCAACCCCTGATTTTAGGGTTTGACCCCGGTCGCCAAAAGTGTGGCATAGCTCTGATGGGGCTAGATCGTAAAATTCACTATCATCAGGTGATTGCTGCCGATGAAGTGATTGCCACCATTGGTAGTTTGCGCCAGTCATTTCCGGTGTCACAACTGGTCATGGGAGATCAAACCACCGCCCAAGCCTGGAAGCAAAAGCTGACCCAGGATCTCCCCCAACCATTGCGAATCATCACCGTGGATGAGCGTTTTAGCAGCCTAGAAGCGCGCGATCGCTACTGGCAGATGTATCCCCCTCAGGGGCTTGATCGGTTTATTCCCCTAAGAATGCGAGGCACCCGCCGCCAGGTTGACGACATTGTGGCAATTATTTTGATTGAGCGCTACCTAGAAAGATTGGTGAATTAGGAAGAAATACTAGAGTTGGGAGCGCAGCTTAAATGAGTAATCTCCCCCCGGCTCAAGTTGATAATCTCGCTGCTCTAGAAATCGGCCCAGGGGTTCTTGAATCAAGGCCCGCCCCAAGGAGGGCGTTACAGAAAGCCTGCCGTGCTTGAAACTCCATTGAAACTGCCAGACGTACTGACTGGCACTCACCTCTCCCTCTATCTGTCCCTGATGCCAGGACTGACGAGTAACACGAACATGGGCAGTGGTTTGGGGTAAACGCTTAGAGCTCAAAATACCTGATCTGCTGCAAGGGGATTGGTTTCATCCCATGATACTGATCTTCAAAGGCAGCGAAAAGGGGTCAAGATTTTTTTGCCCCCTGCCTGAATTGGGATTTTAAAGCTTGACATCGGTGACCATGCGATTGTTGTAGAGACTCATTGCCTTTTCTAGTCCCTGGTCAAGACTCAGTTCAACCGCTTCTACCACCAGCTGCAGAACCGCAGGCAACTGCTGGACTTCGGGGGTAGAAAATCGTCCTAAAACAAAAGAAATTGTTTCTTGCTTGGCTTGCATGGCTTCTGAAGCTGGAGCAATCCCAATTCTTAAGCGGGGAAAGTCTTGAGTGCCTAAATGGGCGATCGCTGAGCGCATTCCATTGTGGCCGCCGGCCGATCCTGACAAGCGCAGCCGAATTTTGCCCACCGGCAGATCAAGATCATCGTAGATCACCAGCACGGACTGAGGGGTTAGTTTGTACCAATTGATCGCGGCCCGAATTGCTTGACCGGAGTGGTTCATGTAGGTCAGCGGTTTGAGCAGGCGCACAGTTTGACCTGGGCGGGCCTGGCCTTCGCCGTAGACTGCGTGAAACTTTCTCTGGATAGCCAAGGAAATCTGCCAGCGTTGGGCCAGGGCCTCAATCGCGGCAAAGCCAATATTATGTCGGGTTTGATTGTACTTGGGTCCTGGATTGCCTAGTCCCACAATCAAAGTCGGGATCGGTTGCTGCCCCATAGCCTCAGCTAGCTAGCAGACTCATTGGGGACATCGGCAACCAGTTGCTCCTCAGGATCAGCTTCCGGCTGCCCCTGGGCTTGATTTAACTTGGGGGTTTCTTCAGGCTCCAGGGTTGCTTCTAAGGGTTCATTCACCGTTTTTTCTAATTGCTCAGTTTCTCGCTTAAACTCAGATTCAAATTCCTTTGAAGCCTCTTGAAAGCTACGCATGCCTTTCCCTAGACTGCGGCCAATTTCAGGCAGTTTTTTGGGCCCAAAAATAAGCAGGGCCACGACCATAATCAAGGCCATCTCTGGTAAACCAATGCCAAAAACATTCATAAAGATTCCTTGGTGATTTTTCTGGTGTGCTACGGACTTCCACAGCAGCAGTTAATTCTTTCTCTATGATGCCTCAGCTAGTTCGAGATCGAAACCCGTGACAACTGCCCCAGTCAAAGCGTTGGGAATCTGTAGCTGCCAAAGCCTCTTGATCAAAAACCCCGGCTGGACCGGGGAAAGTTTGCTAAGGGCTGATCAAGTTTGTTAAAGCTTGAGATTTTAACCTAAACCTAACCACCTAGGTGGGTCCAATCCACATTAACTCCCTCTAGGATCAACGAGGAATTATAAATTTGGAGAATAATCAGCAGGAAAACCAGAAACAAGCCCATAAACACCGCCATGATCGGAGTTGTCCCCCAACCGGGGGCAACTTTTCCGTATTCAGAATTTAGGGGTCTTAGGACTTCTCCTAACCGAGTTTGTCTTGCCATAGCTCACCTGTAATCAATTTCGACACGAAGTTATTAACGTTCCGTAATATTATAAAGGAAGAGTACTCATAATTAATTCCGGTTATGGAACCTGCAATAGTTCTTAGCATTGTGATTGGCGCCTTTTTTGTGGCAATTACAGGGGCTTCTGTCTATACCGCCTTTGGTCCACCCTCTAGGGCCCTAGGGGATCCTTTTGAAGATCACGAGGATTAGTTTTTGCTGGTTTATCGTTAATTATCCCATTTGCGGCAGTTTGACTTTCAAAGGCTTAAAGTTAGCAAAATCCTCGGGGGGTTAATCAGCGTCCAACTGCTAGCCTGTAACTTAAAAATTTCTCCCTAACCCTTAGGACCATGAGTGTAAAAGCTGTGGTCCATCGCCAAATCAAAAAACTCCTGTGACCAATCCTCAGGAAATGCTAGACCAGTATGCTGCTGGGGAAAGATACTTTCAAAAGCTTGATTTGCGAGATGCTGATCTGGGCAACGTCATACTGACAGGGGTGATTCTGCACCAGGTAAATCTGACCCGAGCCAATCTAGCCGGAGCTGAGCTTACCGGAGCCAAACTAGCAGGAATTCAGCTAAGGCATGCTAACCTCACGGGTGCCTGCCTCAGGGGGGCAGATCTCCGGCAGGCTAAGCTTAAGAGCGCCAAGCTAACAGAGGCAGACCTGAGTGGGGCAAATCTTACCGGAGCCAATCTGCGCCGGGCAGCGTTAAGGGAAGCAATGCTAACTGGGGCAAATCTCTGGAATGTGGATCTTAGATCGGCTGATCTAGAGGCAGCTAACTTGGACCAAGTTAATTTGCAGCAAGCCGATCTGCGAGGGAGTAACTTCCGCCAGGCCAGTTTAACCCAGGCCAACCTGCGGCAGGCTAATCTGCAGGAGGCAAACTTAAATCAGGCCGATCTCAGGGGTGCAGATCTACAAGGGGCTAACCTGTTTGATGGCTCCTTGATTGCCGCCAATCTATTCCGAGTAAACCTCAACCAGGCAGTGCTTCAGCAGGCAAAATTAACAGACTCTGATTTAACCGAAGCCAGCTTGATTCAAGCCAATCTGGTCAGCGCCCTGCTGTGTGGCAGCAACTTTCGAGGGGCAGATTTAAGTCAAGCAGATCTAACCCAGGCAAATCTCAGTGAAGCTGATCTAAGGGCCACCTTGACGGATGCGATTCTAACCGCAGCGATTTTAACCGATACGCGCCTGCCGGAGAATTCGCTCTAGGAGAGCGATGCTTAACTTATTTCAAACTGCGCCAGACACCCACTAACACGCCCTGCACTTGTACCTCAGTTGCCGCAGCTTGCACGGGTTTGTAGCTAGAATTCGCTGGTTGCAGAGTCACCTGATTGTCCTGGCGGTAAAAGTGTTTTAGGGTTGTTCCCTCACCGGCAACTCTGGCAGCGACAATCGTGCCATTTTTGAGTCGGTCTGGCTCTGAGACAGCGCGCATAATCACCATATCCCCTTCGGCAATCATATCTTCGATCATGCTGTCACCTATGACCCGCAGGGCAAAGCATTGGGGTTGAACCACCAGGCTCAGATCAAGTTGCTCAATCACATCTTCGTAGGGTTCGACCAATCCCCCGGCAGCGATCGCCCCGAGCACCGGCACCCCTGGGACCTCGGCGGTGGGCTCTTCTGCCGAGCCGGACTGAAGAATGCGAATCGTGCGAGCTCGCCCACTTGACCAATCAATATAACCCTTGGCTCGCAGGTGTTCTAGACGGCTTTGAACCGGTGCCGGAGACTTGAGGTTCATTGCTTTCATCATTTGCCGGATCGAGGGAGAATGCTGATGCCGCTGGATATAGTCCACCAACCAGTTCAGGAGTTGTTGCTGGGCTTCGGTGAGGGGTTCCATAGGCTCTGAAGGGCTGGGTAAAAGATTAAGATGGCAATCTGCGGCTTATAGAACATTTGTACCATCTAAGGGGCAATCTGTTCAACCCAGTTCATCCATGCCGCTGGCCTATCACCTCAGACCTGGTGATGCCTCTGAAAAAGTTCAACCTCGTGAAACTAGGCAAGGGGAAGGTCTGGGGAAAGCAGTCCTGGCAATCCAAGTGAAGATTCACTACTGGGTTTGGAGCTGACCAATAGTAACCAGTCCGTTGTGCAGGTATGATCTATACCCGGTGACTCTTTTGGTTACAGCAGATGACTCAGTCCTACCGGATTACCCTCCTTCCTGGCGATGGCATTGGCCCTGAAATCATGGCCGTGGCCGTGGATGTGCTCAAGGTCGTGGGACAGCAATTTAAGCTGCAGTTTGAGTTTCAGCGGGCTTTGGTGGGCGGAGCGGCGATTGAGGCCACGGGAGAACCCCTGCCCCCGGCAACCCTGGAGCTCTGCCAAAACAGTGATGCGGTGCTATTGGCAGCAATAGGCGGTCCCCAGTGGGATACCCTGCCCGCTCACCTGCGCCCAGAACAGGGCTTGTTGGGTCTACGAGCTGGACTTGACCTCTTTGCCAACCTGCGACCGGCAAAAATTTTACCCCAACTGGTGGATGCCTCCAGCCTGAAGCCGGAGGTAGTGGAAGGGGTTGACATTATGGTGGTCCGAGAGCTGACGGGGGGGATTTATTTTGGCCAGCCCAAGGGCATCTTTGCCAGTGAGACAGGGGAAAGGCGGGGGGTAAATACGATGGCCTACACAGAAGCAGAAATTGATCGGATTGGCCGGATCGGCTTTGAAACAGCCCGCAAGCGGCAGGGCCAGCTTTGTTCGGTGGATAAAGCTAATGTGCTGGAAGTGTCTCAGCTGTGGCGCGATCGCATCAATACCTTAAGCCAGGACTACCCAGAGGTAGAACTTTCCCACCTTTATGTAGACAACGCGGCGATGCAATTGCTGCGGTGGCCCCAGCAGTTTGATACGATTGTCACCGGCAACCTGTTTGGGGATATTCTCTCCGACGCTGCAGCGATGCTCACCGGCAGTATTGGCATGTTACCCTCCGCTAGTTTAGGGGCCACAAGCTTAGGAATGTTTGAGCCCGTTCACGGGTCTGCCCCCGACATTGCCGACCAGGACAAGGCCAATCCCTTAGCCCAGGTTCTGAGTGGGGCGATGATGCTCCGCTACGGTTTGGATCAACCCGCCGCCGCTGAAAGAATTGAGCAGGCAGTCATGCAGGTCTTAGACCAAGGCGATCGCACCGCCGATATTTTCTCAGCGGGCCACAACTTGCTTGGTTGTCGGGCAATGGGAGATGCCTTGATTCAGGCGTTAGAGTCTATTCATAATTTAGGCTGAGCCTTAAAGAGACTTGCCAGTAGTATCCAAATGTAGTAGATTCAACACAAAAAACTACAAAATTTAAGGATATGCCTGTGACTTACGTTCTTCAACCGCCCAATGATTCAGCAATGCCTGATAGCAATGCCCCAGGTTTGGACACTTCGCTGGTGCAGGTTGCTCGGCAAGTTTACGCGAATTACTGCCAAGCCCACAACGACCCCCTACAGCCGGCTGGGGTGGCAGTGGGCCGAGACAGCCATCGCGGCCAGATCATTTTTAATCTCAGACCCGTGTTGCTGCCGGACGAAGATTTTGTGCCCTTTGATCAGTTGGAGCCGAGCGAGAATGAAATGGCAGAATCCATCGCGGTAGAGACTAAATAATTTACCTTTGGCGACTGTTGAAGAAGGTTCGCCGATTTAAACCCCATTGGATGGAGCTTTAAGTGGCATTCCTGAGCGCGATCGCGATCATTTTTTGCTTGGGAGCCGCGATTGGTAGCTTTCTGAATGTGGTTGTTTATCGCTTACCGGCAGGACTTTCGCTTTTATTTCCTCCCTCCCGCTGTCCCCACTGTCTGAGTCGGTTATCAGCCTCCGAAAATATTCCGATTCTAGGTTGGCTTTGGCTGCAGGGTCGCTGCAGTCATTGCAAGCAGCAGATTCCGAGGCGCTATCCCCTGGTGGAAGCTGCCACCGGGATCTTGTTTGTCCTGGTGTTTTGGAGTTTTGGAATTTCCTGGCAGACGCTGGGCTACTGGCTGTTTTTTAGTTGGCTGCTGGCTCTGTCCTTGATTGATCTCGATACCATGAGCCTGCCCAACGCCTTAACCCGCTCCGGCATGGTTGTGGGTCTAATATTTCAAGGGTTGATCGGCTTTTCCCTAGAGGGAAGCGCGAGTGGGCTGATCAATCAATTGATGCATGGGGTTGTAGGCGCAGTAGTTGGGATCTGGACCTTTGATTTGATTGCCCTGACCGGTGCTATTGCTTTGGGTCAACCGGCCATGGGCGGCGGGGATGCCAAACTCGCGGCAATGATTGGGGCCTGGTTGGGCTGGCAGCGGCTGCTGATCGCGGCCTTTTTAGCCTGTGGGGTTGGGGCCGCAGTTGGCAGCGGGGCGATCGCCTTGGGGTGGCTGGAGCGGCGTCAACCCGTTCCCTTTGGTCCCTACCTCGCCGTTGGGGCAATGCTGACAGCAGTTTGGGGCCAGACTATTCTGTTAATTTACTTGCGGTGGTTCTGGCCATCTGCTTGATCTGCTTCTGGGAGTGCAGCCAACTTGGGGTAGGATTAGCTGAAGTTGTCCCTTGAACAGGATCAAAAGCAGTCTCCTTGCTTTGTGTCTTTGTCGATGATCCAGGAGATACCCCATGAAAGTTCTGATTGTGGAGGACGATGAGCGAATAGCAGAAGCCCTTGCCGAAGCGCTCACTGACCAGCATTACACCGTTGATATTGCCACGGATGGTGAAGCAGGTTGGGACTTAGTCGAAGCTTTCTCCTATGACCTGGTTTTATTAGATGTGATGCTTCCTAAGCTCGATGGAATAAGCCTTTGCCAGCAAATTCGCTCCCAGGGATTTCGGATGCCTGTTTTGTTACTAACGGCCCGAGATGCCAGTGTTGATAAGGTGATGGGATTAGATGCCGGGGCAGATGACTATGTAGTCAAACCTTTTGATCTCCAAGAGCTGGGAGCTCGAATTCGCGCCCTGCTGCGCCGAGGCAGTTCAACTGTTCCGCCTGTTCTTAAGTGTGGTCTGCTGCAACTAGATCCAAGCAGCTGTGAGGTGACCTATCGGAATAAATTCTTAAACTTAACCCCTAAAGAGTACAGCCTCTTAGAGTTGTTTTTGCGCAATCGCCGCCGGGTCTTTAGCCGCAGTGCCATTTTAGAATCGCTGTGGTCTTTTGAAGAACCGCCTGAGGAAGATACTGTTAAAGCACATATCAAAGGGCTGCGACAAAAGCTTAAAGCTGTGGGTGCCCCTGCTAATCTGATTGAGACAATCTATGGTTTGGGTTATCGCCTTAAACAAAATTACTAAACCAGGGTTTGATCACCTGCGCTGGCGACTGCTGCTGTTTTATCTAACCGCAATGGCGATGATTTTGGGGGTGGCTGCGGTTGGGGTGTATGTATTTTTTACTCGCAGTCTCTATAGGCAACTGGATGATAAACTGCTGACCCTGGCTCAAGCTGCGACCCCAAGTTTGACAGAGGTGAGAAATCAAGGGGTATTCCATCTAGGACGGGTGGATGAGATTCCCTGGCTAGACTTGTTTAAGCGGGATCAACAAAGTCTGGAATGGTTTAGTCCTAAGGGTCAACTGCTGGCTAAGGAGGGGACAATTTTACTGGCTTTGCCGCCTCAAGTTGGCTCCCAAACCTTTAAGCGGGCCAGTATTTATACCGTTACAATTCCAGTCTATCGAGGCAAGCGAGGGTTTAGCGCTGCTCGGCCTCAACTAATCGGCTATATCCGGGCCAGCCAATCTACTAAGGAAGTTGATAACCTACAGGATAAACTTCGCTGGGGCTTGGGGGTCGGTGGGGCGATGGCTTTGGGATTTGTCGGGATCAGCGGTATCTGGCTGACCCAGAAGGCAATTGAACCGATTGAGCAGAGTTTTCAGCAGCTCAAACAATTTACGGCGGATGCCTCCCATGAACTTCGCAGTCCCCTAACGGTGATTAAGACATCGGTTGGAGTAATTCAAAATCATCCCGAACGAGTTCATCCGTTGAATACCAAAAAAGTTTCAGCGATCGCTAGTGCCACAAACCAGATGACTCACCTGGTGGCAGATTTGCTGCTGTTGGCGCGATCAGATTCAGCCTCTGCAGCCCCAATCGTCGAGTCAGTCCCGGTTTTTTTGGACAAGCTCTTGCAGGAGCGATTAGACCTTCTAGACCCCCAAGCCCAAGCTAAAAAAATTACGTTGAAATCAAACCTGCTCCCGGAGCTGTTTGTGATCGGCGACCCCAGCCAATTAGCCCGCTTATTTTCAAACTTGCTAGAAAATGCCCTTCAATATACCCCGGCTCAGGGAACCGTAACTCTATCAATGGTGCGCCTGCGGCGATCGGTGGTGGTCAGAGTAGAAGACACCGGAATTGGCATTGCCCCAGAGCGCCTGCAATATATTTTTCAACGTTTTTGGCGGGCAGACAAGGCACGGGCTCACCGGACTGTAGGTCTGGGGTTAGGGTTAGCAATTTCACAAGCGATCGCCCACAATCACGGGGGTAAAATTACTGTCAGCAGTCAAGTTGGTGCTGGAAGCTGTTTTCGGGTGCATCTACCCTTAGTTCGATAGTCTAGCGCTTCACTTTTATTTTAGAAATAGTCCGATTCCTTCCCGTATTTTTCACCTTTTGTTCTTAGTGTCAGGGAGAACTAACTTGGCTTTTGCCACAGCCATCACTGATTTTCTATTGGTGTTTGTAAGCAAATACCCTAACGAAGCTTCACCTTTTTGATGCCTCTGCCTACTGCTAGATCAAAGTAGTTAAGCGGCCAGCAACACAAGAAACAAGAGTACTTTTAGAAGCACTAGATTCAGGCTTTTCTGCTTGAGTCAAGTTTCTGGGTGCGGTGAAGCTTACTTGACCTAATTGAGGAATACCTTCAGATGTCAATTAAATTTTCTAAGTCAAGTTCCCTGATCCTGAGCATTCTTTCGGCAATTGCTTTAGGACCTTTAACCCTGGCAATTTCAACTCATGCTCAAGCGCCCTCTGACCCCGCAGCGCCTGCCCCGACCGACCCCGGTTCTATAGATCCTAATACCCAAGC
>JBGTDP010000011.1:0-6030 GCA_041748255.1 Thermosynechococcaceae cyanobacterium
ATTTTGATGGAATTCATCGGGGCCATCAGCAGGTGATTGGGGCTTTGCCTGTCAGTCAATTAGCGTCGCTGTCTGCTGCCAGGCTAGAGGTTGAGTGTGGTCTTGCCTCTAACCCTGAGTCAGCCCAAAAGCGTAGCGTCACAACTGTGGTTACCTTTGACCCCCACCCCCAGGAATTTTTTAGCGGCCAAACCCGGACTTTGCTAACGCCTTTGACGGAAAAGCAGTCTTATCTGCAATCTCTGGGAGTAGAACAGTTAGTGTTGCTGCCCTTCGATCAAGATTTAGCTTGTCTAAGCCCCCAAGCCTTTGTCGAAAAGATTTTAATTGAGCAGTTGCAGGCTCAGCAGATCAGTGTGGGGTTTAATTTTCGCTTTGGTCATCGCCGAGCCGGAACAGCAGCGGACTTAAAGGCGATCGCGGCTACCTTTGGAGTGCCGGTGCAGGTGGTTTCTCCCCAAGCCGACCACGGTGAGCAAATTAGTAGCTCTGCGATTCGACAAGCACTCCAGAGCGGTAAGGTAGAGCGAGCCAGTTGCCTGCTAGGGCGCTCCTATTGCCTGGTTGGAGAGGTGCTGACGGGGCAGCAGTTGGGGCGCACCCTGGGGTTTCCTACGGCTAACCTAAACCTGCCTCCAGAAAAGTTTTTACCAAAGCTAGGGGTTTATAGCGTGTTTGTCCAAGGCGGGTCGCTGGAACAGCCCCAAGCCGGGGTTTTGAACCTTGGGTATCGACCCACGGTTGAGGGTAAACAACTGCTGGCAGAGGTGCATCTGCTAAATTGGTCCGGAAGCTTGTACGGCCAAACCCTGATTGTGGAGCTAAAAAAGTTTCTGCGCCCAGAACAACGGTTTGCTGACCTGCAAGCCCTGCAAACTCAGATCGAAGCAGATTGCCGGGCATCCCGAGCTTTTCTGGATCGGTGTAAGACCCTATAAGATTAAGGCTATCCTGGCTTAAAGTTAGAGAAACAGCAGGGAGCGGCTGGAGAACGCTTGAGAACAGGTCTCCGAGGAAGTTTGAAGCGCGATTATCCTTAAAAATAACCACCGCCGAGAAAATATAGCGCCATAACTGGGAACAGTAAGGGCGGGGATTCCTTCCTTGAATTGAGAGGGTAGTCACCATTTGCAGGTAGGCGCTGGGGGGCAATGAAATTATTGGGTTGAAATTATTTGGATCGCCGTTACTCAGTCTTTAGTCTGCCATTTCAAGGTTAGGATTGCCCAAACATCCGCTAATCATGCAGGTGCCGAGTTTTTTTAGTGATTGATTGCTGTTTCTAGGAGTGTTTGACTGGCCCATGAAATGTCTATTCCTTTACCTAAAAGCCCTGGGGAAGTCCCCAAATCCCCGCCTCCTTACCGGTCTGGTTGCAGTTGGCTTCCTGAGCCAGGGCTTGATGAGTTGGATAGGCATTCAACCTGCCCAGGCCCAGGCCCAGACAAATGCGTTTTGCCAGCTTTCGGAGGCGGCGATCGCCCAAAAAGAAGCCTTACTCAAAGCAACTTTTCAAGGGGGCGCGGCAGAGAAGCAAAAATATCAAGCTCAAATCCAGCAGGATGCTGCTCAACTGCGGCAATGCCGGAGTCAAAACTGGCCCCAAACCCAGGCAATCTGGTTGCGGCTGTATCCCTGTGACTTTAAGCCAGGGGTAATCGAGAGTCTGATGGACCGGATTGCCAGTAAAGGCTACAACCGCGTCCATGTAGAAGTTTTTTATGATGGGCAGGTTTTGCTGCCCGCTGATAAAAACCCTACGGTTTGGCCGTCGGTGGTTCGAGACCCCAAGGCTAACCAAGCTGATCTGCTGGCTGAGGCCATCCAAAAAGGCCGGGAGCGGGGTCTATCGGTCTATGCCTGGGCTTACTCTATGAACTTCGGCTACTCCTACGGTCAGCGCTCTGATCGCCAGCAAACCCTAGCTCGCAATGGTCAAGGGCAAACCAGTCTAACAATTGGCAATAGCAATTCCTCTGGACCGGAAATCGCCAGCGGCGAAAGTGACAAAGCCTTTATTGACCCCTACAACCTGCAGGCCAGACAAGACTATAGCCGCATGCTGCAAGAAGTCTTGCAACGTAAACCCGATGGGGTTTTATTTGACTACATTCGCTATCCAAAGTTGTATGGAGCCTCTTCTTTGTTCACCCAGCCAAAGCAATTTTGGATCTACGGCAACGCTGCCCTGCAAGCCCTCTATAGTCGGGCCTCAAATGAGAAAGGCCGGGAATTAATTCAACGCTTTGTCAGCAGGGGCTATCTCAGTGCTGGGGATGTTGCCGCGGTGGACAGCCGCAATTCCAACGAGCGAGTTCCCCTCTGGCAGGGGCGAGTTCCTCCAAACTATCCCAGCAATAAACCCTTGCCATCTGCGGCTAGCCGCCAACCCAGGCTACAGCAGGAACTCCGGTTGCTGACGGCTTCCCACGCCTATCAGGGGGTAGTGGACTTTTTAACCGCGGCAGCTTCTCCTGTCCTGCGGCAGGGGATTCCAGCCGGGGCGGTGTTTTTCCCAGAGGGCAATCGGCGCGTCGGTCGAGGGTTTGATTCTCGCATGCAGCCCTGGAATCAATTTCCCCGGGTGTTGCAGTGGCATCCAATGTCTTACGGTGTCTGCGGCAGCACCAGTTGCATTGTCGACCAGGTGCAGACTGTGGTTAGACAAGCGCCAGGCGGTACCCAGGTCAGTCCTGTCTTGGCAGGAGCTTGGGGACGATCTGTTAACAACCGTCCTTCCCTAGAGGCCCAGATGTACGCCATTCACCGGGCAGCGCCGCGAATTAACTCAGTTAGCCACTTTGATTTCACCTGGCTTGATCCGCAATTTGCTGGAGAGCGGCGATCGTGCTCTGTGAGCTATGCAGAGAACTGAATTCTGCTAACGTATTTTTTAGTACCTTGCGGAAGAACCTCATGGCAGAAGTTCAGTTATTTAATGCCCTGCGGGCGGCAATCGATGAAGAAATGGCTCGCGATACCTCTGTAATGGTTTTGGGAGAGGACGTTGGGCACTATGGCGGCTCCTATAAAGTCACCAAAGGACTCTACGAAAAGTATGGCGAGCTAAGGGTTCTAGATACTCCGATTGCTGAAAATAGCTTTACCGGTATGGCTGTAGGAGCCGCGATGACCGGCCTGCGCCCAATTATTGAAGGCATGAACATGGGGTTCTTGCTGTTGGCCTTTAATCAAATTGCCAACAACGCCGGGATGCTGAGGTATACCTCCGGGGGAAATTTCCGCATTCCCCTGGTGATTCGCGGCCCTGGGGGGGTGGGGCGGCAGCTGGGGGCAGAACACTCCCAACGGTTAGAAGCTTATTTTCAAGCGGTTCCCGGCCTGAAGATTGTCGCCTGCTCCACGGCTTACAATGCCAAGGGTCTGCTGAAATCGGCGATTCGAGACCCTAATCCGGTGCTTTTCTTTGAGCATGTGCTGCTCTATAACCTCAAGGACGACCTGCCAGAGGAGGAATATCTGCTGCCGTTGGATCAAGCTGATCTGGTCCGCCAGGGCCAGGATGTGACAATTCTCACCTACTCGCGGATGCGCCACCACGTGTTGCAGGCAGTCAAAACCCTAGAGAAAGAGGGTTTTGATCCGGAAGTGATTGATTTGATCTCTCTTAAACCCCTAGACTTTGAAACAATCGGGGCCTCTATCCGCAAAACCCATCGCGTAATTGTGGTAGAAGAATGTATGAAAACCGGGGGCATTGGGGCCGAAATTATTGCCTCGATCAACGATCTCTTTTTTGATGAACTGGATGCCCCAGTGTTGCGGTTGTCTTCCCAAGACATTCCCACCCCCTACAACGGTTTGCTGGAAAATTTAACCATTGTCCAGCCCCAACAGATTGTAGAGGCCGTGAAAAAAATGACCGCTTTGCAGGTCTAGCAGGCATGAGAGGATGAAAGATAATCATTGACGTAGCGAGTTGAGTCATGGGAAGACAGCGGCTTTTATTGGGCCTAATTGTGGTTCTGGTGATTGGGGCGATCGCCGTGATTTCCCAAATTCCAGTGCATCTAGGTCTGGATCTAAAGGGGGGGGCACAGCTAACGTTGCAGGTCAAACCCACGGAGCGAATCCCGCAGATTACCGCTAAAGAGCTTGAAGCGGTTCAAGGGGTGGTAGAAAACCGGATTAACGGCCTCGGGGTCTCCGAGCCGCTGGTGCAAACTGTGGGAGACGATCAGCTTTTGGTGCAACTGCCAGGGGTGAGCGACCCCCAGCAAGCTGAGCGAGTTTTGGGGGGGACGGCCCAGTTGGATTTTCGTCGGCAAAGACCGGGGAGTGAGCAGCAGTTACTGGCCTTACAGCAGGTCCGCACCCAACTCCAGGCGGAGCAGGCGCAACTGCAAGCCAGCCCGAATCCTGATCAGGAGGCTGCCGACTTGGAGAAAAATCAAGCGGCCCTACAACAGACCTATCAAGCGATCGCTCAGCTCTACGACAAAACCGAGCTGACCGGAGAAAACCTCAAAGATGCGATCGCCCAGCCCACGGGGGCGAATGCTTCGGTTTGGAGTGTTGTGGTTAATTTTGATGCCCGAGGGGGCGAGCTGTTTGCCGATCTGACTAAGAATATTGCTGGCACCGGTCGCACCCTGGGAATTTTCTTAGATCAGCAACTGCTGAGCGCCCCAACTGTGCAAGCCCAGTATGCCCCCACCGGCATTACCGGCGGCAATGCTGAGATTACGGGTCAATTTACCGCGGAGTCAGCCAATGACCTGGCGGTTCAGCTGCGGGGTGGGGCGCTGCCGGTGCCTGTGGAAGTAGTTGAGAACCGCACCGTCGGGGCAACCTTAGGCAAAGACAGCATTCGCAGCAGTATTTATGCTGGCTTGGGTGGCTTGATCTTGGTGCTGGTGTTTATGGTGATCTACTATCGCCTGCCGGGACTGATTGCCGATCTGGCCTTAACCGTCTATGGGTTGATCACCTTTGCCATTTTTGTCTTGCTAGGGGTGACGTTGACCCTACCGGGAATTGCCGGGTTCATCCTCAGTATTGGCATGGCCGTCGATGCCAATGTGCTGATTTTTGAGCGCACCCGAGAGGAGCTGCGCAGCGGCAAGACCCTCTACCGCTCAGTTGAGTCAGGCTTTTACCGCGCCTTCTCCAGCATTCTAGACAGCAACGTTACCACCCTGATTGCCTGTGCAGCATTGTTTTGGCTTGGCTCCGGTCTGGTCAAAGGGTTTGCCGTTACCCTGGCGATCGGGGTTCTGGTTAGTATGTTTACAGCCATTACCTGTAGCCGCACTTTGATGCTATATGTGCTCAGCTTCCCGCAACTGCGTAAACCTCGCCTATTCTGTCCCAAACTGGAGGCTAGCCGGTGAAACTTAGCATAACCAAACAGCGATCGCTCTGGTGGGCTCTCTCCGGTGGGGTGATTTTAGCGGGTCTGATTGCTATGGCCATCTCCTGGACGCAAATCGGCTTTCCCCTGCGGCCTAGTATTGACTTTGTGGGGGGCACCCGGCTGCAATTTGAGCTGGACTGCTCTCAGCCCAACAGCTGTAACCAACCGATTCAAATCACAGAAGTGCGGGAGGTGCTCAAGGGAGAGGGTCTAGAAAATAGCAGTGTTCAGCTACTGGGAAATGATCGGGCTGTCTCAATTCGCACGCCTCCTTTGGATGTAGAGGAACGCACACAGCTCCAAACCAGACTTTCTGAAAAAGTTGGAGTCTTTGATCCGCAAAAAAGTCAAATTGACACCGTGGGGCCGACGATTGGCAAACAACTCCTCAGGTCAGGGGTATTGGCGTTAGTTGTGGCCTTTGCCGGGATTGCGATTTACTTAAGCGTGCGGTTTCAACTGGACTATGCTGTGTTTGCCCTTGTGGCCCTGTTCCACGATGTTTTAGTCACGGCTGGAGTGTTTGCCATCCTGGGACTGGTGCAGGGGGTTGAAATTGATAGTTTATTTATTGTTGCGCTACTAACGATCATTGGGTTTTCTGTTAACGATACCGTGGTGATTTATGACCGGGTGCGAGAAAATGCCAAGCT
>JBGTDP010000012.1:0-29651 GCA_041748255.1 Thermosynechococcaceae cyanobacterium
CCAGGATGATAAACGTGCGCTGATCAATCGACTCCCCTGCTCTAACAATCACCTCTCCTTGCTGGATCCGGAAGGTAATCGGCTCAATCGTCTGAGCGGCTTGCTCTGCCTGTTGGCGAGTTTGCTGCAGATCTACGGTTAAATTAGGTTTTAAGGCTTGCAGGAGCAGTTGAGTGGCAAAAGGTTGCACGGGTCGAGGCAGGCTGCTGAGATGGATTTGAACTGTATTTTGGAGGATTGCCTTCGACAAGCCAGGAGGAATTCCCTGGGCTAAAATTCGGTTGGCGCTTTGGCGAGTCTCCTTTTGCACCGCTTGCCACTCTTCATCCGTTAAATTTAGCAGCGAAGCATCATTCAGAGACCGAGAATCAGCCCGCATTGCCGCACTTTGGTAGCGATCGCGGGCCTGGGAGATGGTCTGAATCAGTTGCTGCCATTCTGGAGTAGCGGCGGCTTGATGATAAGCCTGCAGCTCTCTAAGGGCTTGCTGGTTTGAACCTTTAAAAAACTCAGGGATTGGGTCAGAATTTTTTTTGGCCGCTGCCGCCAGCAATTTATTCCACTCTGGTTGCTGGATCTGCCGCAGGGTCCGCTGCACCGGGGTAGAGAGAATGCCCGTTTGTGCATAGGGAAAAGGCCCCGCCAGCGATTGGAATTTGCCGGTCTG
The DNA here is from genome assembly GCA_041748255.1 of Thermosynechococcaceae cyanobacterium. Classification (GTDB taxonomy): domain Bacteria; phylum Cyanobacteriota; class Cyanobacteriia; order Thermosynechococcales; family Thermosynechococcaceae; genus JBGTDP01. The sequence continues at coordinate 668 of JBGTDP010000012.1, forward strand.
GGCCAATTGCAAATCGATTGTTTGAAAAATTTGGCGATTAATCGCCTGGTCAGTCATTAATACCGGTAAAATTTGCTGGCGAACGGCCTGTCTTTGCTCCTCTGTTGCCTGCATATCCTTGACCGTGGCTGATTGAGGAGCCTGAATTGTTTCTGGGGCAGGGGTTCCAACTGCCAGCCTGGGCTCGTTATAAAACCGTTGACCCACTGCCCCAGTTAGAGAAACCACTGCCAGAACTAGAACCACCGGGGACTTGTCAAAGGATTGAGCCTTTAGACTGGGGCGGCTCGGCAAGGAAGCCAAGCGCCAGGACTGCCACCCCTGAGTGAGCCACAGCTTCAGATTAGAAAATGTTTTCATGATCGAACCCCTCGATACTAAGGGAAACTCTGTGGATGAGGCAGCTTCAATAAAGGGTATCTAGCCCTACTGGTTATTTGATCCCCCAATTATAGCCAAGGGTTCCTTAGTCACCGCTGATTCAAAAGACTTGACTTTTTAATGACTCACCTTTAACCAGACCCAGCAAGCTTTATTCAGGTTTAGCGCTTCTCGGTGCTGCGATCGCGATTGGCAACCCTTGGTTTTTGGCGTTCAACGGTTGATAGGTTCCAGCCCAAGCAGCTAGCAACTGCGCGGCCAGACTGTTCAGCTTTGAACTTATTTGTGATCCTTGTGGCTGCAGCTTGAGCTGCCATTTTGGCGGAATTCCCCCGACACTGTTGTAAGCCCCGGCTAGGGCCGCGGCAGCCATAACCGTGAGCTGAGACTGATCACTCCAGACCGCCCGACTAACGGTGAGATGAAAATCCTCTAAGGTACTTAAAAAGCAGTAAAATGCCAGGGCAATTGAGCTGACTTGACCCGTTTCTATATCTTGAAGCTGCTGTTTGACTTGCGCTAGTCCAACGGGTTGCGACCAAAGAGACTGCACCCGCTCCAATTGTTTTACTAGCACAGGGGCAGGCTGAGGCAGTTGAGCAATGATTTTAGGAATCAGGGTATTGGGGGTGAAGCTTTCATCCAAGATCTCGGCGATCGCCAGGGCAACCGCAAACACTCCCATTTTCAATTCGCCAGGGAGGGAACTTAGGGCTACTAACTGAGCTAACTGCTGCTGCAGCGGTTGAGGCTGCTCATGCAAAAACAAGGCTACGGGAAGGGTAGCTGCCATCAGATTCACAGGCTGAGAAATTTGAGCTGCAAACTCCCGATCAAATCTTTCAAACGCTAACGTTCCCTGGTGGATTAAGCTGTGACTGCCCTGGTAAAGAATTTGACTGAATTCCATTGATGGAGAAAGCGCCTGTTTCTTCAAACAGGAGTGATTCAGGGTCCGATCCAGGGCTTGATTGGAGTGATCACAACAGCGTCCCAGGGCTTCTCCAAGGACTATCCCTAGCAAAGCCCCTTGAAATCGACTCAGGAGAGAATAGCGCATTCAATAATCAGACAGAAAGGGATAGCTATTCTTAAATTGAATTTGCACCGCTAGAGGTTTGAACTAAACAAACCCGCCAAATACAGCCAAGCCGTAGTATTTCCAGGGTACATCCACAGAACTAAATCCAGCTTGCTGCAGGAGATTAAAATGGGCGGCTAAAGATTCCAGGTGATCGTGGCTGGAGTGACCGTGGGTATCGCTAGATCCTAGTTTGGTGCGGACTTGCCCCAAGGTGGTTCCCTGCTGAGCTGCCCATTCCTCCCGCTTAGCCTGATAGACCTCCTCTAACTGGGGAGTCTCGGATGGGGTGGGGTCGGCATTCCAGAAGCAGCCCCCGGATTTCAAGGCATAGTGAATCTGTTGAAATAACTTCAGCTTTAACGGATGACTAAGATGATGAATCGCCAGAGAAGATACACAGGCATTAAACTTTGCTTCCCCATTTAAAGGGCTTTCTTTACCCGTGGCCCAATCCCCAAAGTCAGCTTCTACCCAGGTAATCCGCTCAGCGTAACCAGCCGCCTCCAGTTTTTGCTGAGCATAGGCCAGCATTCGAGGGGAGTAGTCCACCGCCACTAAATGAGCATGGGGAAAGCGCTCTAGAACTTTTAAACTCAGCTCTCCGGTGCCGCAACCTAACTCCAGAATCTGCTTAGTGGCCTCCGGTAGACAGCCAGCGATCTCCCCTAGCATCTGATCGTAGTGGGGCAAAAGCTGCCGAATTCCCTGATCAAAGTCAGCGGTGTCGGCAAAGACTTCGCCGGGAAAGGTGGTTGGGACGTTGGCGTTCATAATTTTAGAAGGCTTTTTCCCAGGGATTCCCCAGGGGATTTAAGGGTTATCAGGAGGGATAGAAATCCTAACGGACAAATTGAGGCATAACCTCAGCGGAACTCGACAAGCCGTAGATGCCCCGGCGATGGAGGTTAATGCCTGCTTTTAAGTAACCAAAGGCTGGGCCACAGACATTGGCGGCCATGCTGGTTTCATCCCCGAGGGTGAAGGTATGGGTAGAGCGTTTGCCCTCAAAGGTGCGGCCAGTAATCTGCACATTAGTGCTCAGTGGTTTTTTCGGGTTGCGAGTATCCACTACACCGCCGACGGAAACGCGATCGCGGGGGCAAATCCCGGCCAATTCTAGCAGTAGATCATCAGCGTGTTCCATATTCTCTAGGGTCAACAGTCCTTGGGTTTGATCTAACAAGGCGGTGACTTCGGTATCGGTCATTTCCTGGGCTTGTTCCACGCTGTAACCCGGTAAATGGGCAATATCTTCGCGGATTGTGGCCCGATAGGCTTCCCAGTTGGCAATCCCAACTCCAAAGGTGATTTTGACGCTGTGAATCTCAGCGTAGCTCTGGGCGGCCAGGGCGGCGGCGGCGGTTAATAGTCCTGGAGTGGCGCCACATCCGGTTAGGTAGGTAATCCCGGCTGCTGCCAGGTCTTGCTTAAGCGCCAAGAGCTGTTCGACGGCACTGGTGCGTTTAATCGCATCTACCAAGACCCCTTGCCAGCCGGAGCGGATAAACGCCTGAACCACCGAGGCCATAAAGGTGTTGGGCAAGTTGGGCAGAGCTAAAAAGTAGCCTTCCACGTCCTGGGCTTGCTGAATCAGATCCTGAATGCTGGTGTTACTTAAGGTTCCTTCCGGTTCCAAATACCCGAGGGAGCTACGGTCTTGATAGGTGGCGATCGCTGAGGTGAGATCAAGTCCTGTGGGGGCGTAAGCATATCCTTTTTGGTCTGCTGCCGCTGTCCAGATCATTTCCTGTTTGGGGATTAGCACCCTAGCGGCCGCCTGACCTAGACCCCCAAACCCTAAAATACCAGCCTTGATTGGTGCCTGTACCGCCTGCCCTAATGGCTTGTGACTCATTGCCTACCTACTCATTCCTGACGTGAACTAATCTAGATTGTCTTCTCAAAATTATGCCGCCAGAGGTAGTTGTTAAATTTGTAAATCAAACTATCTTACAGAAGAAGTTTTTACACTCAACCCTTAAATACCTTGACGCCTTGGGCAATTTTAGGCGAAACTTACAGATAATTTGGAAAGCGCGCGACTAATTCAATAAGTTTTATTGCGATTTAACCCTCAATACTTCAATTAGTCACAATTAATTTCATAAGCAAGATTATTCTCACATAGTATTTAGCCCATTTACGCTCTGTCTGAAACATGGAAACCTTAGAGTTCGTAATTTACCCCGATGGTCGGGTACAGGAAAAGGTAACCGGGATTGTCGGGGCCTCCTGCACAGAGGTGACTGCTGCCATTGAAGCTCAGCTTGGCAAGGTTGTCAGCCATCAAACCACCTCTGAGTACTTTGCTCAGCAAAATCAGCAACCGACCGTTGCCGCTGCTAACCTGCACTTTGGTGAGTGGTAGCTTTAGCCTTTTCCGTCTCCAAGCTCCTTGTTGATTAGTGATTTTTTAAAAAACACCATGTCACACTTTAGTCAGATCAAGACTCAAATTCGCAATCTTCCAGCCCTTAAATCTGCTTTGACCGATCTAGACATTGACTGGAAGCCAGGTCCTCAAGATGTTCGCGGCTATCAAGGTCTAACTCAGACCGCTGAGCTGGCGATTGAGCAGCCCAATAGGTACGATGTCGGCTTTAGCTGGAATGGCAGTGAGTATGAGCTAGTTGCTGACCTTGATTTCTGGCAGCAAGCTTGGTCAGTAGAGCGGTTTTTAAACAAAGTTACTCAGCGCTACGCCTACCATACTGTGGTTAACTCCAGCACTCAACAGGGATTTCAAGTTGCTGAAGAACAAACCAATCCGGATGGCTCTATCCGCGTGCTGGTTCAGCGCTGGAGCGGATAATGACTAATGCAGAATTCGCCAGTGATCCTTTTGGCCAACGCTCTGGATTAGAGCCTGAGCTAGGGGGGGGTCTGCGGGACAGCCCTGATCGGTCTGGTCTAGAACCAGAGTTAGGAGGGAATCTCCGTCAGCAGGGGGTTTATGTCGATGAAGTTACCTGCATCGGCTGCAAGCACTGTGCTCATGTCGCTCGCAACACTTTCTTTATTGAAGAAAACTACGGGCGATCGCGGGTGATCCGGCAAGATGGCGATTCTGAGGAAATTCTCCAAGAAGCGATTGATACCTGTCCGGTGGACTGCATTCACTGGGTCAACTATCCAGAGCTAAAGCGCCTAGAAGCAGAGCGCAAGCATCAGGTGATTCCAATGATTGGCTTTCCGGTGGATGCTTCGGCTAAGCGACGGGGTAAGAAGCGCTAAAGAAATTTAGCCGCCAAGCTTTTCCATCCTTTTTCGTCCTTGCAATCAAAGGATTATCCGTCGCAGGCCACCCCTCCCCAAACTGGAAAGCTAGGGGGAGGGCAAGTTTGGCTATTGATGGTGAATCAAGAGGGAAGTCCCTTCGGCACCAGCAGCATCCATACCCCTGATACGTTACGTTTAGGATCGCTGGTTTGCGCCCTGTCCTTTCGGTGCAGGTTGCCTTTTCGGGGACTTGTGTGGACGATTAGGGGGATTAACCGTCCGTTATTTATAATGTGCCCAGTTCTAAGCAGACTCTAACAATTACTTAGATTTGTATTTTAGTTTGTCACTCTGCTTTGTCCACAAACGGATTGGGTTCACCAGGATAAAAGCGATCGCTAAGGATCTGGGTCAACCCGTAGGCACACGCCTGGGGAAAGGTGTCTTCAGGCAGGTTGGTTTCTGCCATTGCCAAGTCCCTGCCATTTTGAAAGGCTTCCAGGAGCGCTGCTTCAAAGTAGGGTTTCAGGCTGGGGTTCTCACTCAGCAACCGGCGAGTATCCCGGCGTTGAATCCGGATGGTTGCTAGCCAACTACGGCTGCGCTGTTGGGTCTGGTATTCCCACTTGAGCAAATGTCCCAACAGGATACTAAGTCGGTTTCGCAGCTCCTGGCGTTGCTGTTTGCCCAAGGACTCAATCTCCTCGATCAGGTTTGTCAGGTCAAGCTGGCTCCACTGCTGATTGTGAAGGAGGGTAGCTTGCTCCTGAGTCCAGGCGTAGAAGTCTGCTTCGTAGAGGCTTTCAGCAATAACTACCGGGTTTGGGTTGGGGTCTGCTGCAGGCATCTGGATTGAGTCCAACTCACTGACTCTATTCTATTAGGTGATTCTGAATTTCCTGATCAATAGAACCGTGGCCCAGAGTGGAATCAACTCTGGGCCTGAGAATGAGAAGTTCAATTAGACCAGCAGCTTTAGCTAGCTGGCAGAAGCGGCGACTTTCAGGCGCTCAGGTAAAGACTTGCGCAGCCGTTCACCATAGAGATCCAGGGCATTACCGGCCAAGAGCAAGCTTAAATGATCCTGTTCGTAATCCGTCACCGCTGCGGCATCCTTTACACAGTCGTGCAGCACCCCATCCCAGTGACCATAATCTCCTGAGAAGCAGGTCAGACGCTTACCAATTTCTCCCATAGCCACAGGCAGGTAGGCCGGACCTGGATCGTCGGATTCAAAAGAGGTAAAAATTTGTCCCCGCTGGAAGTACTCCATTGGGTCGCGGTGGCGCAGGTCGTAGTGCTCGTAAAGGCTGGCATCCTCGATCTTTGCCGGATCGTGCTGGGTGCTCCACATCAAGCCAAACAGGTTTTTAGCCTTGCTGATGATGTTGACATTGTTAGAGCCGCCCCGCTCCTGAATCATTAATTTGGTAAATTCCATCAGCGAGGGGCGATAGGGATGCTTGGGGTCAAAGTCCCGAACCCGTTTCTCCCAATGCTCGTGGCAGGCGTGGGCCAAATCTGGGAGCCAACCACAACCCCCCTCTAGAAAGCCCGCCCGCAATGTGGGGAATTGCTCAAAGGCACCATCAAAGATCATTCGGGCCAGAGCCAACTGCTGCTGGTTGCGCTGGACAAAGATATGGGTGAGGACAAAGGTTTCGGTGTGATCGGCTAAGCCTCCAACCATATAGGAGCCAGGACCCCCATGAATCCCTAGGCCGATATCTAGATCGACGGCAGCTTGGAGGATTGGGCGAAAATCTGGGTGACTGATAGACTTGCAGGTGCGAATCTCCGGGAAGGCATCTGGAGCCTTGGGGTGGGGAATCGGCAGATTGGGGGCCACGGCCACACTGATCAAGCCCAGTTCGTTAACGCAACGGTGCATCTCTGCCACGGCGGCATCTACATCCTGGAGGGGTAGCACCCCAATTGGCTTTAGGCGATTGTCATAGCCCCGGCAGTCATCGGCAATATAGCTGTTGTAGGCCCGGCACAGGGCGATCGCAAAGTCCTTATCTAGAATGCTAGAGAAAATTAGATTCAGGGTGCCATAAATTACCTGAACATCAACCCCCTCCTGGTCCATGTGCTCAATGCGGACGCGATTAAACATTGCCCCCAGGGTTGTATCCGGGTGCAGATTCCGAAAGCCACCCTTGCCCAAGCCCTGGGGCTGGGGGAACATGCGCATAAAATCGTTATTGCCAGTGGCCGGGTTAAAGTCCACAATCCGGGCCCGCTGATCTCCCAAACTATCGACAACCAAACCAATCCGATCACGGTACTCCGGATCGATATAATCCCGCATCACCAGAGGATTTTCTAGTTTGTGGGCATCGGCATCAACTACGAGTAACCCTTGATACATGCAGGCTCCTTAGAAAACTGTTTTAGATATTTCGACTAGCTGGAAAAATTTCTTTACCTGTCCTCGAACCAAAATCCAGGGCTTAAGTTCCCTAATCCGCTTAAGCTTCACTCCGATACCGGTTTGCGAGTCAGGTTCAAGAGCTGACGGAGGCCAAACCAATGCTCAAAGGACCAGCTCAAGGAAGCCAGAATTGTAATTCCTGGATACTTCACAAACGCCGGCTCGTTTTTTTCAAAAAAGGCGTGCCCCCCCAGGGCAAAAACTTGGGTGAGCACCAGGCAGATTAAGGTCAATCGCCAATCGTAAAACAGCGTCACCACAGCGGCGATCGCCAGGGCATTGGTTAAATGGTGCAGCCCTTGGTTAATCGGATTTTGATGGCTAGCCACAAAGTGGGCTTTGGCTGCTTGAAAATAGCTCACAACTTTTCTCCCCTGCTTAAAAACCGATCAACAAATTCCAGTGATTGTAGCAAAAAGCTGACGGAGAAGAAAGCCAGCACCGGGAATACTACCACCAGCGCAGTTGCCAATAGCCCCGTGGAGGTTGGCTTAGCTCTAATTCTGTCAGCCAATCTACGGCTTTATAGGTGCCAAAAACGTGATCCCACCAGTCCACCGCTAGACCAAAGTTGTGATGCCACATCCCGTACTTGTGATGGACGTAGTGAACCGGCATCTTCATCCAGAAACATTTAGTAGGGTTCTCATGCTGGAGTTGGTGGGCATAGGCGGCAAAGATCGCAAAGCTGAGTCCCCCTAGAAACCAGCCAATTCCAGCGGCCCAGGAGACAAAAAACATTGCCACCATCACCACAAGGCTGCCCAGAACATAGTCCCGAAACTCCCAGAGCACGCCTTGGCCTTCATTCCGACGGTGATGGTCCCGGTGGCCCTCACCAATCCGAGCAGAAACGTGCATCAACCGGTGTAGCCAGTATTCCACCAAGCTGGCCAGGACAAAGGCGATCGCAAAAGAGATGATTCCGACAGCAAGCTTCTCAAAGGCAGGCATGAATCTATATTCCACTATTCACAACCAACTGCTGCTGATACTAACGGTTTGCTGACTGGTTTCGCAACTGCAACTCACTACAACTAACGGCAAGCATTCTAATTTTTTTAAAACTGAGCAATTAAGTCCCAGGATTGCTGATAATTTGTGGCACCCGGAAGAAGTCTCCCTCTTGCTCAGGAGCCCCGGCTAGAATCGCCTCCCGTTCTGGGTAAACCTGGGATTGATCAGCGCGGGTGATATTGCTGACATCAATGGCCCGGGTGGTGGGGGGGACATCCTGCACGTCAAGCTCACTCAACTGGTCAACGTAGTCCAGAATGTCACTTAGCTGGGTGGCAAACTGCGATTCTTCGGCCTCGGTCAAGGCCAACCGAGCCAGATGTGCGACTTTGTGAACCTGGGCTTGATCAATCATAAATTGGGTTTATCTAGGATCAATGAGGCAACTAAAGTTAGAAAAATACATCTATTTTGGAGCGGCCAGAGTTCTTGAGCCAGTTTTGAGCTTCGATGTAGTTATTGGGGGCAAGCCGAATCGCCTGCTTCCAATAATCCGCTGCCTGGCTAAATAGAGCCTCCGCTGCATCTGCATCTCCAGTTTCTACGGCCCGATCGCCTCGGTAATGGTAGATCACGGCAACATTGTTGAGGGCCTGGGGCATCCGCGGATTCAGATCCAGGGCTTCCTGGTAGTACTTAAGGGCTTTATCGTGCTCGCCGTTGCTGGCATGGATCAGCCCGATATTGTAAAGAATATAGCTGCGATCGTAGGGATCTTCTTCCAGCTTCAAAGCTTCGTAGTAATTGTCCAGGGCTTCGGCATATTCCCCATCCCCCTGGGCAGACATGCCATCTCGATAATAGGCAAAGGCTTCTTTTTGCTGTTTAGTCGCCGGCAAGACCTTGAGGATCATGTCTGCCATCACCGTAAAGGTTTTGTCAATAAAGTTATCGTTACGCTGAGATCTTGGCATAGCGGCCTCTAAAGTTTGAAGGTTGGCAAGAAGGTACGACGTTGGATTGCCAAGGGCAGTTGGAAATGACTCTGCTGTATTTATCTTAGACCTGATAGGAACAATCACCAGGCTCCAGAAATGATTTGAACAGAAAATTTATACTAAAGAGATGAAGACAAACTTTAAGAGGCTGCCATGGCTCCTAACCCAACGATCATGAAAGCCGTTGAACAACTGGGCTACCGAACAACGGTGGGGGATCTGGCGGCCCAGGCCGGAGTAGATGTGAATTTAGCTGAGCGGGGGTTGTTAGCCCTAGCCTCTGAGGCTGGGGGACACCTCCAGGTTTCAGAATCGGGGCAAGTTGCCTATTTGTTTCCCCGCAACTTTCGGGCAATCCTACGCAATAAGTCGCTGCAACTAAGGCTAAAAGAGTGGTGGGAAAAGGTTTGGCGGGTCTTGTTTTATTTGATCCGGATTTCCTTTGGGGTGGTGCTGATTCTGTCGATTGTGTTGATTTTTGTAGCGATCGCAATCATTGTGATTGCCGCCAGTTCAAGCCGAGATGGTGATTCTCGTGGCGACAGCCGTTCTGGGGGCGGGTTTGTATTTATGCCTAACTTCTGGTTTGGCCCCAACTGGTTCTGGTTTTTTGATCCCTATCCCCATCGCCGCCAGCAGCGACAACCTCGGCGCAATGCTTCAGAAGGTTCAGAAATGAATTTTCTAGAAGCAATCTTCTCGTTCTTGTTTGGCGACGGCAACCCCAATGCGGATCTAGAAGACCGCCGCTGGCAGGATGTTGGCACCGTGATTCAAAACAATCAGGGGGCAGTAGTGGCTGAACAAATTGCCCCCTACCTTGAGCTTCAGGGAGTACCTGCAGATGAAGATTATATGCTGCCAGTCCTGAGCCGCTTTGATGGTCGGCCAGAAGTAAGCCCTGAAGGGGAGATTGTCTATCACTTTCCCCAACTACAAGCTCGGGCCTCTGCCCGTAAACCCAGGCCGGTTCCGGCTTACCTGCGGGAGTTCCGCTGGAAGTTTAGTCGCGCCAGTTCCGGACAAACGCTTCTGGCCGTTGGGTTAGGATCTTTGAACCTAATTGGGGCTTTGATGTTAGGCAGCCTTTTAGCCGATGGCACCGTCGCCGCCGAACTCGGGGGTCTGGTGGCCTTTGTCCAGTCAATTTTCTGGTTGCTGCTGGGCTATGGGGTAGCGTTTTTAACGATTCCCCTGGTTCGCTATTTTTGGACCCAATGGCACAACGGTCGGCTTGAAGCCCGCAATCACCAGCGCCAAGAGCTTGCCACTCAGTTAAACCGCGCTGATCCAGAGCTTCAACAAAAAATTACCTACGCGCAGCAATTTGCCACTGAAACAGTGGTTAGCGAAGAAAATCTTGCCTACACTACCGAAGAGGATATGCTTTCCCAAGAGTCCAAACGCTCGGCGGCGATTGATGCAGAGTGGCAACGGCGGCTGGATCAGTCGGATTCCTAAGCTCGCTAACCCAGCCCAACTAAACCCAGCCGAAATTAGGGCTGTTTGAGGGTGGTGCCTTGGTAATAGTGCTCCAGGATGTGCTGGTAGGAGTAGCCCTTTTGAGCCAAGGCGTAGGCGCCCCACTGACTCATTCCCAACCCGTGACCATAGCCACGACCGTTAATTTGAAACCCCGCTGGCTTGGCTGAGAGTTTGCCAGAGCTGGCGACCGGTTCAAACAGGGGGGCGATCGCAAATAAACTGCTTTTGAGTTTCAGGGCTTTACGCAACTCATTGCCACTCAGGGTGCGGCTACCATTGTCTCCCACCACCTGCATCGTACTAATCCGGCCATGAGGAGTGATTGTCAAGGGCTTCATGGCCCGGATGTTACCGATGCCGGAGATTTTTGCCTTCAGTTGAGCCGCACTCAGTCGGGTGGTCCACTGGTAAACCGGCGCCGTTTGATCAAAATCCTGAACGCCTCTGAGGTAAGGAACCGGACTGGACCAAACATCTTCGGAATTTTCTGTGTGCCCGCCGGAAGAGGCATGAAAGACGGCCTCAATCGGCTTTCCCTGGTAAGTAACGACTTGTCCCGCCGTTGACTTAACCGCGGCTCGGGTACTGGCACTCTCCCCCGCAACCCCATCGTAGACCTGCCAGGTGGTTGTATCCCCCATGTCAAAAAGATTGCTAATCGGCTTTTGCCGTTTATAAAGGGCGTAGGTGCGGGCAGCCACTGCCTGGGCCTTGAGGGCCTCTGGGGGCCAGGTGGCATACATTTCTTTGCCCACCACACTGGCCAGGTAGTCTTCTAAATCAACGTAGTTAACCGCCGTTAGCCCTGAATTCGTTTTGGTGAGTTTAACCCGACCTCGGTACCAGCGATCGCCAATATAAACAGACCCCTCCCCTTGGGGCTGAACCCAAAGATTTGCTGAGCGCCAGCGGGAAACATTCACCCCCTGGGCATTACAATCGGCTGAATAGCCTTGCAGCGGCGCAACCTCCCCTAGATCTCTGCCAGCACCATCTCGGATTGCCGCCGCCGTAGAGCTGCCAACTAAGAGCTGCTTGGCATTCTCAGCGATCGCGACTCGTAGCTCCAACGCTGCAGCCGGAGCCACCATCGCTACCCAAACCAGCAAAGACAGCCAACCGCTCCGTTTCAGGAGTGATTGCAGTTTAAAGACTAGGGTTGATGTCATTGCCAACTCCTCAGGGGAAATAATCTGGGATTTAAGTTGTTAGGGCTAGAGTCCCTGTCCGATTGCTTAAATCAAGTAGCAATTTTGCCTAGGATAAGCGAATTTGCCGGAGATTGGGATCAGAAGATCCACTTAATCAGGGTTTCTTAAGGCCAATCCCTGATGACTACAGTTGAGCTGCGAAAGTTTCCAGAGGGCAAGCTGGGGCGGATAGGGCTATAGTTTGGGTAGCAGAACTAAGGATTTTAACAGCAGCGCCGTGCAGATTACGTTTTTAGGAACCAGTTCCGGGGTGCCCACGCGATCGCGCAATGTTTCTAGCGTTGCCCTGCGGCTGCCCCAACGGGCAGAGGTTTGGTTATTTGACTGCGGGGAGGGAACCCAGCATCAATTTCTCCGCAGTGATCTCAAAATCAGCCAGATCCGCCGCATTTTTATCACCCACCTGCACGGTGATCATATTTTTGGGTTGATGGGCCTGCTGGCCAGTTGTGGGTTGGCCGGAAGCCCCGACAAAATCGATCTCTATGGACCGCCGGGGCTGGAACAATACATCCAAGCCTGTCGGCGCTATTCGCAGACCCATTTTTCTTACCCGCTCCAGGTTCATACGATTGAGCCAGGGCAGATCTATGAGGATCAGGAATTTATTGTTAGCTGCGATCGCCTGGAACATCGCGTTCCCGCCTTGGGGTATCGAGTCCAGGAAAAAGACCGGGCCGGTCGGTTTGATATTGATAAAGCAGTAGCCTTGGGGATTCCCTCTGGTCCGCTCTACGGCAAACTCAAGCGCGGAGAGCAAATTGTTTTAGCCGATGGCCGTAAATTTAAAGGAACTGATTTTTGTGGTCAACCGGAGGTGGGGCGCAAGTTTGTCTACTGCACCGATACCATCTATTGCGAGAATGCCGTTGACTTGGCTCAGGAGGCCGATGTTTTGGTGCATGAAGCAACCTTTGCCCATCATGATGCCCAAATGGCTTACCAGCGACTGCATTCCACCTCAACGATGGCGGCCCAGGTGGCGCTGGCAGCCTCAGCTCGCTGCTTAGTGCTCACCCACTTTAGTCCCCGCTATGCCCCCGGCAATCCAATCCAGCTAGAGGATCTGTTGCATGAGGCGCGGGCAATTTTCCCTAACACAAAACTAGCCCGAGATTTCTGGGGTTATGAGATTCCCCGGCGTCAAGTTGCCCAACCGGTTGGGGTTTAGTTGCCGGGCTGCAAAAAGGTTTCAACTTTGCCATTGGGTCGCAGGACCAAACGAATAAAGGCAGAGCCTTTGCCTTCTGGAGCGGAAACAAAGGGCTGATTGGCCAACGGAATCGGGGTTCGATCCAGGTAGGTGCTAGCCGCCTGCCCCAGGGGAACGGCCCGCTGCAGCGTCCCATTAGCATTAAGGACCAAGGTGTACTCCAGAGTCTGCTTCAGCCCCGCCGGTGGTTGCCAGCGTTGGGCAAAATAACTGCGGGCTTCGGCCACCTGGGGGATTGTATCTGCTAGTTGTTCGGTCGCTGGGGCACTGGCACTGGCAGTAGGAGAATTTTCCGCAGCGGCAATAGTAGCAACATCAGATTCAGGGGGCAGGGGTGGAGGCTTGACTGCAGAGTTGGATTGAGCAGCAGTTCGGGGTTGAATGGCAACCTGCTGTTTTGGGGCAGTAGGAGCAGACGGGTTCTGGGGCTGAGCACCAGGGGAGGCTGGAGCATCATTAGCCAACGGCGCTGGAGCTGGAATTGCTGGGGGGCTGGTAAGCGGCAGGGGCGTGGGACTGCCAAAGCCAGGAGGGGAGGTGGGATTAGTTGACGCTGGAGGAGAGGGAACCAGGAGTTTCCCTGGACTGCTCTGGAGGCTACTCTGCCTAGGATTAGGAGATTTCTGGCTTGCCAGTTGGGTGGAGGAAGGGCTGAATAACTCCAGGGCGGCGATGGAAAGACCGGCTGCCGCCACAACAACCGCCGCCGCCCGCGCCCACAGGGGAATGCCTGCCAAGCGGCTGGCAGGGGAATGGGACACGGGTAAGGAGACAGCCTCGGCAGAATATTCTTCTAGGGCAGTTGCCAGGTCAAACAGTTGCGTCACGCTCAGCGAAATAGGGGCGGCTGAAGTCTCAGCTATTAGCGATCCGGGAACAAAGGTATGGGAAAGCAAGCTCTGTGGCTGCAAAAACATTGCTTTCTCAATCGTCTGTTTACCTGAAGCTGTCCCTGCCGTTGAGGGTTCAGCCTCGGGCAAAGCTGCCTCCGTCTGGGGATTAAGCCTAGGATTTAAGCCGGTCGAGGGTTGATTCAGAAAATCCTGCACATAGGTTTCAACGGTTTCGGTCAGGGCATCAAGCTGAGAGCGATCGCCGCGCAATTGTATGGGTTGCCCCCCCTCTTGACGCAGATCTTCCAAACTAAGCTGAAATTGGAGATTTTTCAGCAACGGGCGTCCGGCCCATTTGGACAAGGCTGAAGTCAAACCAGTCACTTCCAGGGTACAGGTGGGGGGAGTATAGCGACGGGAGAAAGGGCTAGATAAGAGCTGCATAAGATTCAGCCTTAAGGCAAAGAAAATAATTAATCAGCATCTACGGGGGAGACTCTACGGGGGAGGCGGGCATCCGCTCTAGCAAAGCCACCCAGAGGCGACGGCTGCCCCCAGGGCTGCTGTAGAACAACAAATCAATTAGCAGCTTCAAGGCCAGAGAACTTAAGGCTGCTGGGGTCGTCTCAGCACTCATGCGCTCTTGGTAGAGATTGGTAAACTTATCAAGGTAATCTCCCAACAGGGGGGTTTGATGGGGTTGACGATGGTTTGCCGTCAGCTGCTCTAGCAGGCCCACCGCCCGGCGAATCTTTTCTTGGTGTTGCTTGGCCAGATAACAGCTAATTAACACCAGCGATCGCGCCTCTTCCACATCTAATTTTTTGCGCCCGCCAGTTCCCTTGCGCAGCGGGTTAGATTGCCGCAGTCGCCACAGGGCCACCCGATCTCCCAGCAGATGCGCCAAGTTAAGCTCAGTGGCAGCCTGGAGGATGGCCTCAGAGCCAATCTCTAAAAAGGCTTCCAGGGCCAGCAGCACCAAATCCAACTGGGCTTTCATGCTATCGAGCTGCGCCAGGTCAGGCTGAGCCGGAAACCGCAACAAAGGGGCTTCGCGATCAACCATTGCCGAAGTGGGGGGACGGGGAGACATATTAACTAGATTATCCATCTTTTCTCCTGGCCAGGTTAATCTGCTGGATAGGCAATCGTCACGCCCGTGCCGCCTTCTGCCGGTTGTGCAGGTTCATAGCGCTGGATATGGGGATGCTGATCCAGAAACGCTTGCACGCCCTTGCGCAGCTTGCCCGTCCCGTGGCCATGGATAATCCATAAGGGACCATTGGCCGTGGCAATCCCTCGATCCAAGACCAGCTCCGCATCAGCAACCCGAGAGCCGCGCAGATCCAGAGTGTTCTCAGGGCTGCGAACGGCTGGGGTAGGACTGAGGCTAGTTGACAGTTGACTAGCTTCAGGGGTGGGCTTGGGTTTGGCAATCGGCTCCGCCTTTTCCCCGGTGAGGGATTCAATTTCAGCTAAATTAACCGTCATTTTCATTATTCCAAACCGGACCGTGAGGTCACCCTCAGGATTGGGAGGATGAATTACTTCTGCCGTTTGTCCTAAGCGGGGAATCCGCACCCGATCCCCTGTCTGGGGTTGGAATTTAGGACGGGCAGCGGGGGTAGAAGGTTGCCGACCAGCGGACAAATATTGCTGGGCAACTTGATCGACTGCCTGGGTTGCCCGCTGGGCCCGCTGGGCTGTGGCCGGGCCTTGCTGCAACTGCCGAATTACCTGAGCAATTTCCTGTTTGGCCTGGTGGATGGCAGCCTGGACTGCTTGGGTTTGCTGCTGTTGGAGTTGTTGCTCGTGGGCTTTTAGGCCAGCGGCTTTTTGGGCCACCTGACGATGCAGCGTTTCTGTCTGGGCCAGTAGCTGGGCAGCAGCTTGGGTTTTGGTTTCTTGAGCACGACGTTGATCTTCTAGGCCAGCAATCACCTGATTGACATCCTCGCTAGCGTCACCGATTTCAGCGGCAGCTTGGGCTAAAATTTCTGACCTCAACCCCAGGCGGCGGGCGATCGCCAAGGCATTCGAGCGACCCGGAATCCCCCACAACAATCGATAGGTCGGGGCCAGGGTGCTCTGATCAAACTCAACTGAGGCATTTTCAAACCGAGGATCTTGATACTTGAGGGCTTTTAATTCCCCAAAGTGGGTGGTGGCCACCGTGAGCTGGACGTGGTCGGCTAGGTACTGCAGCAGGGCGATCGCCAGGGCACTACCTTCTGAGGGGTCAGTCCCGGCCCCAATTTCATCTAACAAGACCAAGGAGCGATCGCTGACCTGGTCAATAATCTGACAGATGCGGCGGATATGACTGGAAAAAGTGGACAAACTTTGCTCTAGGGACTGCTCATCCCCAATGTCTGCCAGCACCTGATCAAACCAAGGCAGCTCCACTGGCTCCCGAGCCGGCACAAATAGCCCGGCCTTGGCCATCAAAGCGATCAGCCCCAGGGTTTTAAGCGTGACTGTCTTGCCGCCGGTATTCGGTCCGGTGATCGCCACCACCCGAACCTGCGGCTGAATTTGCAGGTCCACCGGCATCACTTCTGGTCCCTGTTCGTGCTGGTGCTGCCAAACCAGCAGGGGGTGGCGCAGTTGCCGCAGGGCAATGGTTTCCCCAGCAGCAGGGTCGACAAATCGAGGGGCGTTAGCCCCCAGCCAGCGGCTGTAGCGGGACCGAGCTGTGGCCAGATCCAGAATCGTCACGGTATCTAGCAGAGAGACCAAATCAGGCTTGACCTCTGCAACTTGTTGGGTCAGGGCTTGCAAAATTAGTTCTGCTTCTGCCTCCTCCTGACGCTGGAGCTGCCGGAGCTGATTGTTTAAGTTCACCGTTCCCTGGGGCTCAACATAAAGCGTTGCGCCGCTGGTAGAGGTGTCATGGATAATCCCCGGAATCGCTTCTTTTTGAGGCGCTTTAACCGGAATCACAAACCGATCGCTGCGTTGGGTAATTAGGTTTTCTTGAATCGCGCTGGTCCGGCGTAGAATTCCCTGCAAAATTTGATAAATCTGCTCCCGGACCTGACGCTGCTGAATGCGGATTTGAGCCAGCTTGGCACTGGCGCGATCAGCGACGTTACCTCGCTCGTCAATTTGGTGGCGGATGGCTTGCTCCAGTTCCGGGTAGGTACGTAACCCGGCAACTAACTGGCCCAAACGCTCCAGATCAGGGTGGCGATCAATCAGCCGCCGCAGATTTCGGGTTCCAGCCAAGGTTGTGGCAACTTGCAGTAATTCTTCCCCCCGCAGAATTCCCTGGCGCTGCGCCCGCTCCAGAGCTGTTTGCAAATCATGAATCCCCTCAAAGGAGAGCCCGGCAGGCACACGATTTTCAAATTCCTGCACCTCCTGGGTTTGCTGCAACAGGGCTAGGGTTTGCGTTAACGTCGCTGGAATGGGCAACTGCCGAGCAGCAACCATGCCTAACTTTGTGGCGGCGTAGGTTGATAATTGCTGGCAGAGCCGAGGCCACTCCAGCAGTTCCAGGGTTTTTGTTTGACTCAAGGGGGATAGGCTCAGACTTAAGATTAATTTTAACTGTCTATTCTGTGGGTTTAAATGCCTCTGAAGGACCCAGTCCTGCTATCCCTGCCGTTTGAAAGTGGTTTAGAGATTGTTATACGTTGTATAGAATAATAGAGGACCTTAACATTTCCTACTTGCTATGGGGACCGATCACTCACAGCTCACGCAACAGACCTTCGAGCAGATCGAGCAGGAATTAGGAGCCGGAATGGTACCGCGCATCTTTAAATTGTTAGCGCCCTATCCTGAGCTACTGATGCATTTTTGGGGACAATTTCGCACAATCATCCTTCAAGGGTATCTTCCCAGAGTTCTCAAAGAAATGGTTGGTTTGGTGGTGGCCACAGCCACCCACTGTGACTATGTGCGGTTGGTTCACCTTCACAGCCTCAGCCTGCAGGGCATGGATACCCAAGCTTTAGATGCCGTGAGTCGGGGTGACTATGGAGCGCAAGAACTAGGAGCGGTTGCCCAAAAAGCTTTACGCTTTGCGGCTTTGACCACTGCCACCCGAACTGGCTATGGAGCAGAGAAGGGAGAAACTTGGCAAACCCTTCGTCAGCAGACAACTCAGGCTCTAGAAGCCACGGGGCTGGAGACAGAGGAGAAATTTGAGCTGATTGCAACCGTTGCTTTATTTGAGCAAATCTGCACGGTTGCCAACTTGCTGGCCCTAGATCCGAACCAGCCTTAATCAGGATGATCTAGGCCATGCATGAAGATCAGTCTCCTGGGCCTGAGCTACGCAAATTAATCAACGCTGATAGCTTAAGTACCAGGGTGCCGATTGCCCAGGAAACTTTATTGCTGTTGGCAGAGTTAGCTAACGAGTTGGTGACCGCCCCAGACTTTGAAGCCCTAAAGCAGATTTTAATCCGCAACCTGCGCTGGATTATTGATTTTGATTGCTGCACCCTGGCGGTACAGTTTGAGCCTACAGACGCTGACTATATTTTGTTTGATGTCACCAGCCCCAGCAAGACCCGTAGGACACCGCCGCAGAAAATTCCCCTGGGGGAGGGCTGGCCAGGTCAAGTGCTTCTAGATGCCAAACCTTACTTTCTCTCTGACTTAACCCAGCTTCCAGACCTGGTGACTCCGCCGGTCAAGCCTGAGTGGGGTATTGCTTCCCAGGCCAATTCATTGATGTTGCTACCTCTACGAGCGCAGGCCCGAACCCTAGGCTGTCTTAGCTTTAGCTCCAAAAGTCCTGGAACCTACTCGATGAACTGGCGGACCCTGGCCAGCCTGCTGGGATCTCAGATTAGCGAACAGTTAGCCTCAATTTTGGCCCAAGACCAGCTGAAGCGAGCCTACGAGTTTCGGGAACGGGTGATGGAAAGCACCACCGATGCGATCTATACCCTGGATTTGACTGGCAACTTTACTCTGGCAAATCAACGCACCGCAGAGATGACCGGACGCAATCTAAAAGAACTCATTGGAACACCATTCACAAAGCTTTTTGCCGTTCCTGAGCAGGTGAAAATTCAAGATCTGATCTCAAGGGTGATCATCCAGGGAGGTGCAATTAATCAGTTTGACCTGGAGTTAAGACAAAAACAGGGGCAGCAACGCCTGATTACAGTGAATCTGGCTCCCCTCACCTTTGCTGGCGAAATCTCGGCGATCGTCGGCAGTGCCCAGGACATCACCCAGCGAAAACAAGCTGAAGCAGCCCTGCTAGAGGTAAAGCTAATGCAGGCCGCCAAGCAGGGGCTAGAAAAAGAAATCGCCCAGCGCCAGCGGGTAGAGGAGGCATTGCTAGCCACCCAAGCGCGACTGCAACACTTGTTAATCACCAATCCAACGGTGATTTATAGCCGGGCTTGGGACAATTATGACATCACCTTTGTGAGCGAGAATGTCAAGGCATTTTGGGGCTATGAAGCTAGGGAATTTACAGCCACTCAAAGGTTTTGGGCCGATCGAATTCATCCTGAGGATGCCCCTTGGGTGTTTGCCGCCTTCAGCCGCTTCTCGACTCAGGAGGATCAAATTTGTGAGTATCGTTTTTTGCACAAGGACCGAACCTATCGGTGGATTCAAGATCAACTAAAGCTGGTGCGGGACAGTGATGGCAATCCCCTAGAACTCGTTGGCTCCTGGCACGACATCCATGAGCGCAAGCGGATAGAGGAGCAACTGCGTTACAGCGCCTTTTATGATGCTTTGACCGACTTGCCCAACCGGGCACTGTTTATGAATCGCCTGGAACACGCTGTGGATCGAGTCCAGCGGCAAGCCGGTTTATTTGCCATCCTGTTTCTGGATCTTGATCGGTTCAAAGTAGTCAACGACAGCCTGGGGCATTCGATTGGCGATCAGTTACTAATTGCGATCGCTGATCGCCTCAAGGCTTGCCTGCGCCCTGAAGATACAGTCGCGCGGCTCGGCGGCGATGAATTTGCAATTCTTCTAGAGCAGATTCAGGATATCCAGGATCCAATTTTGATTGCCCAGCGGGTTCAAAAGCAACTAGCTCAACCCCTGAACCTCAGTGGGCATGAGGTTTTTACAACTACCAGTATTGGGATTGCTCTCAGTACAACTCCCGATAGCCGCGCAGAAGAGCTGTTGCGTGATGCTGATACTGCGATGTATCGTGCTAAAAGCCTAGGAAAAGACCGCTACGAGATCTTTGATGCTCAGATGCATGCCAATGCCGTCACCCTCTTGCAGTTAGAGACGGATCTACGCTGGGCAGTGGATCGGCAGGAATTTCTACTCCACTATCAGCCAATTGTCTCGCTAGAAACTGGCAAAATTACCGGATTTGAAGCGCTGTTACGCTGGCAACACCCGCAACGGGGATTAATTTCGCCGGGGGTCTTTATTCCCATCGCCGAAGAAACCGGACTAATTGTGCCGATCAGCTGGTGGGTGCTTGATCAAGCCTGCCGCCAGATGCATACCTGGCAAGCTCAGTTTTCAGCCCAGAAACTAAGTATTAGCGTCAACCTCTCTAGCAAGCTGTTTCTGCAAACTAATGTAATTGCCCAAGTTGATCAAGTTTTGTCCAAGACAGGTTTAGCCGCGGCAAGCTTAAAGCTAGAAATTACCGAAACTGTGCTGGCAGAAAACACAACCGTGGCTGAGGTGCTCTCCCAGCTGCGATCCAGGGGCGTGCAGGTGTATCTAGATGACTTTGGCACCGGATACTCCTCTTTAAGTTATCTGCACCAGTTTCCGATTGATGTGCTTAAGATTGACCGCTCCTTTGTTAAAAGTTTAGGCAGCAGTGAGGTTGAGGAGCGACAGGAAACATCGATTGTGCAGTCAATTGTGGTTTTGGCACGTAACCTGCACATGCAGGTGATTGCCGAAGGGATTGAGACTGCAGCTCAACTGGCCCAACTGCAGCAGCTCAACTGCGGCTATGGGCAGGGGTATTTTTTTTCTCGACCCTTGGATAGCAAAGCAACCACCCTGCTATTACAGTCACCGCCGCAATGGTGGGCAATGGTTGCTCCTGGTCGGATCTAAACCCTTTCTCACCCCAGAAAGCTGACTTTTCTGGTTAGCATACGTAAACAAGCTAACCGAAAAGGAGCCCTCACCATGCGACTCCCTGATGGTCCTCAGACACCAGCTTTTTTCCAGCTCATTGATGCGATCGCCCGTCCCCTAGAACGGCTAGAGAGCTTTGCCAACCGTTACGGAGACCCCTTTACTTCCAGGCTCAGCGGCTTTATTCCCTTTGTGGTTTTTAGCAGCCCGGAAGCAATTCAAACCATTATGACCGCCGATCCGGCTCTGTTTGATTCGGGGGTGGGTAATCGGATTTTGCATCCGCTGGTGGGAGATCACTCCCTACTGCTGTTGGATGGCGATCGCCACCAGCGCCAGCGGCGACTGTTAATGCCCCCTTTTCATGGCGATCGCATGCGCGCCTACGGCCACCAGATCTGCGAGATTACCCAACAGGTCCTGGGTCAATATCCCCCTGGTGATTCCTTTGTGGCCCGAACTGCAATGCAGGAAATTTCTCTGCGAGTGATTCTGCGGACGGTATTTGGCCTGGATGAAGGGCCTCGCCTACAGCAGTTGCGGCAGCTGATTACCCAACTGCTGAGTATTTTCAATGTTCCCTGGAGTGCTGCTTTTCTATTTCTGCCTGGGTTGCAAAAAGATTTGGGCCCCTGGAGTCCTTGGGGGCGGTTTCTGCGCCAGAGAGAGCAAATTGATGCCTTAATTTATGCTGAAATTCAGGAACGCAAAGCTAATCCTGAAGCCCTGGGCGAAGATATTCTCAGCTTGATGTTGTTGGCCCGTGACGAAGCCGGTCAGCCGATGACACCAGAGGAATTGCGGGATGAGTTAATGACCCTGCTGTTTGCTGGGCATGAAACCACTGCCTCATCCCTGGCCTGGGCGTTGTACTGGGTACATCATCAGCCGGAGGTTCGCGATAAATTACGCCAGGAACTAGAAACCCTACCAGACAACCCAGACCCCAATGAAATTGCCCGGTTGCCTTACCTAACAGCAGTCTGTCAAGAAACTCTACGGATTTATCCGGTGGCTATTTTTACCTTTGGTCGCATTCTTAAAGCCCCCTTAAAGGTGATGGGGCAGGAGTTTGAGCCGGGGTCACAACTGGTTCCTTGCATCTATCTCACCCACCATCGGCCAGATATTTATCCAGACCCCAAGCGCTTTCGACCGGAGCGATTTCTAGAGCGCCAATTTTCACCCTACGAGTTCTTACCCTTTGGGGGCAGCAACCGTCGCTGTATTGGCCTGGCCTTTGCCCAGTATGAAATGAAACTGGTTTTGGCGACCCTTCTCTCTAATCTTGAATTGGCCCTGACCTCTAATCAAGCCATTAAACCGATTCGCCGGGGCATCACCTTTACCCCAACGGGCGGGGTGCCGATGACAGTAACGGGTCAGCGGCAACGGGTTCGCACCCCAGCAAAATTTTAAGCGATTCCAAGCGATCGCCTATAATTGTTAATCTGGTGAATGAATTATTAAAGTCTGGAGTCTTTCATGGGTCGTAAGTGTCAATTGACTGGTAAAAAGGCAAACAATGCCTATGCCGTCTCTCATTCTCATCGCCGCACTAAAAAACTACAGGAAGTCAACCTGCAGTGGAAGCGGGTTTGGTGGCCCCAAGGTAAACGCTGGGTAAGACTGCAGCTCTCTACCAAAGCAATCAAAACCCTAGAAAACAAGACTTTAGAAACCTTTGCTAAAGAAGCTGGAATTAATCTCAATCGTCTGTAGACCCAGCACTGTCAGTCAAATTGGGGAGGTTCTGCTTTGCCCTCAAAGGGCAGGACAAATTTCGGTAATTCAGTTTTCTAGCCGAAACCATGACTGAATCTGTTTCCTTACTGGATCAATCCCTAGCTGTGATTGATCAGATTGTGCAAACCACTCTAAAGGGCAAGATCCGCTCTAGCGCCCAAGTCTATCAGATGCTCCTGCAAGAGATTCCTCCGGGAACAGGGGAGATTTTTGAGCGGGGTTTAAGTCAGCGCCTTGAAACCACCCAGACTGAGATTGAAGCGCAAACAGACGAGATGAAGCTGGCCAAGGCCAACCGCAGACTCAGAGCCCTGCAGACGATTCAAACCCAGTGGGAACGGGTGCAGGCCGATATTCAACAGACCCAAGGGATCCAAACCGCTGTAGCGGCGATCGCTGGGGCCGATCCCCAGGAACGGTTGTCTGCACTACTGCAGGTTCTTGATCCAAATCGTTCCCCTGTCCTCAGCCTCTCCCAATTAAAACAACTGGCCAAATCTTTGGCAGAGCAAGGGGAGCAGATTGATTTAGGCTCCGCCGGACAACAGCTCCAGGAACTCTCAGATGGGCTCGTCGGGGGAGTAACTGCCCAGCAGCGCCTGGAACCTCATTTAGTCAGCTGGATGTATCAAAAGCAAGGGCAGCTGGGGTTTGAGCAACCTGGACGCCGGGGACCCTGGGAACTGTGGTCAAAGCAGGTGCACAATCCCCTGGCCCAAGCGCTATTTCAGGCTCTGGCCCAACAGCAGCCGATTGAGCAAGCGATCTCCGCTGTGCCCAATGTCACCCTCAAGGACTGGGTTGAACTGGTGATCATTTTGCAGTCTGGGCAGCGAGGGTTAATCGTCTGGTTTGACAAGATGGTTTACGATGCCAAGCTAGGCTCAAAGCTATCAATTTCTACCTTTTTGGTATTTGCGGTGATTTGGTCCCAGTTGGCAACCAGCTTCAACCAGCAGCCAAACCTAACTGAATCATTCCGCAGTCAACTTGCCAAAGGCTGTTTTCAAGTGACGCTACAACTGCTGCGCACCTTTACCCAACGGGAGTATTTTCCGCTGTACGGGGGAGTTTTTGCTTCTTTTAGCGGCGAGGCCCTCTGGAATACCTTGCGATATTTAGATCAGCCCCTTAAGCAGGTTGAGGGAACCCAAGAGAAGGCCCGGGTTCTAACCTTGCTAGGTTACTCCCTGCGGGCCCAAGGGCAATATCAGCAGGCTAAAAGCTTTCATCAGCAAGCCCTAGCGATCGCCCGCGAAGCTGGGGATACGCGCTGTGAGATTGCCAACCTCAACCACCTGAGCCGGATCGAAATTGCCCAAAAAAACTACGCCCAAGCCACGGACGACAGCCAGCGGGCTTTGATGCTCAGTCGCCAAACTGGGGAACGCCCAGGAGAAGCCAACGCCTTAGCCAACCTGGGCTATAGCCAAGTCCTGGCAACCCAGGCTGCTCAAGAACAGGAGGTTTTAGAGACAGCGATTGGATATCTAGAGCAGGGGCTAAAACTTTCCCAGCAGCTACAGGACTCCCAGAGTCAAGCGCTGTGTTGGAGTAGTCTGGGGATTGCCCAACTGGTTCTGGGGCAACCCCAGGCTGCAACTTTGTCTTTGGAGTCTGGCTGGCAGGCGGCGCAGTTCTCAGGCGATTTATACCTTCAGGGGCTAAACTTAGCTTACTTAGCCCAAGCATTTTACCGGCTGCAGCAACTAGAGCAGGCAATTTATACTGGCTGCTTAGGGATGTATCTTTTAGAGCAGATTGAGGCAGAGGAGTGGCGTCAGCCAGCAAGGTTACTGCTGATCTTGCAGGGACAACTTGGTAGCAGCTCCTTTGAAACTCTTTTAAACCAGTCTCGGTCAAAGATTCTACCGCTGATTGGGGTAGATGGGTACGATCACATTCCCCAGTTGCTGGCTCGCTATCAAGCCTTACTTTAAACTGCAAATATTTTTCGCATACGCACAAAACGACAGTCCCAAGGGTTGCGTTAGGATATCCACGGCTCGACCCCCTGAGGAGCAACGGCATGACTAAGTCTCAGCAACCCCAGCCAGTCCATTCTGCCGGAATCCTAAGAAAGTTATTGCTGATCATCAGCGGCGGGATTTTTGTTGTGGCTTTGCTGACCTTGATTGGGGTCTGGCGGACCGGGAGTCGTTTCTTTGAGGGACTAGAGACCCTATTTAATCCATCCCAGCCAACGGCTGAGGTGGATATTCCCACAATTGTGGTGCGGCTGCGCAATGCTAGTGAGTTGACCACAGCAATTTTTGCCATGCAGGCGGTCGTGCCAACCAGTCAAGACAGGCAGGTTGGCAAGTGGGTGGTTGGCAAAACCAAACTGCTCTACATTGCTTACGGTGAAGTGCGAGCTGGGGTTGACCTAAGTCAACTTAAAGCTGAGGATATTCAGGTTGAGGGGGACACGCTTCGGGTGCAGATTCCCCCACCCCAAATCCTGGATAGCAAGATTGATGTGAATCGCTCTCAGGTTTACGACTATGATCGGGGCTTTTTGGACTTGGGACCAGATGTGGCTCCAGAATTGCAGACGCTGGCAGCCCAGACAGCTCTAAACAAAATGGTTGCTGCCGCCTGTAGGTCAGGCGTTCTTACTAGAGCCAGCGATCGCGCCCGAGACGTGATTACCCAACTCCTGAATACGGCTGGGCATGAAAAAATCATCGTCAAGACTCAACCCCCTGCCTCTAATACCTGTCAATCAGCAACCCTGCCCACTGAAGTCAGCTTATTTGCCCGATCAGATGCCTAAACACTGGCGTAGAACAAGGATTTTCTGGCCAACAAAAAAGCCCCGCTTCCAGCGGGGCTTTAAGCTTAAGCCAAGTTACTCCTGATTATCGAGATCGTCATTAGACTCATCGTCAATCAGGGCATGGAATTCATCTGGGTCATTGGCTTCAAAGTTTAAACCTGAGCGCCGCTGATCTGAATCACCTGGGGTGTCTGGAGTCAAGTTTTCCCCCATTGGCGAGAGAGCTTCCAACGGATCTTCAAGGGTCTTGTCTAAACCATAATTGCGAGCGGTGCGATCATCAATCACATCTACTAGATCTTCATCAATGTAGCCAGCCCCGTCATAGCCAGAATCAAGATCATTGGTTCCCATTTCTTCGTAGGAATGGAAGCCGGTTCCAGCCGGAATCAGACGCCCAATGATCACATTTTCTTTTAGACCTCGCAGCCAGTCAGACTTACCTTCGATCGCTGCTTCTGTGAGCACCCGGGTGGTTTCCTGGAAACTGGCAGCGGAGATAAAGCTATCCGTATTCAAAGAGGCTTTGGTAATCCCCAACAACACAGGGGTGTATTCCGCCGGAGCCCCGCCAGTAATTGACATGGCTTCATTGACCTGCTCTACCTGAGCAAGGTCAATTAATTCGCCCGGCAGCATGGTGGTATCACCGCCATCGTCAATTCGCACCTTTGAGCTCATCTGGCGCACAACCACCTCAATATGCTTATCGGCAATATCAATTCCTTGAGATTGATAAACTGACTGGACTTCATTCACCAGAAAGGTCTGAACTCTCTGCAAACTAATCAGGGCGGCTTGATAAATTCCCTGGGTTTCCCGGAACAGCTGGAAGTAGATCTCCAAAATGTCATGGGGATTCAGAGGGCCATCGGTTAACGGCTCTCCGGCTTCAACGATCTGATCATCCAGCACTGCTGGGTTTTGGCCTGGACCAATGGGATAATCGGTGACCACCCCATCTGCCTCAATGACTTTAATTTCAATGCTGTCATCGTCGTTATAGATCACCTGGGTTGTGCCAGGTCGCTGGGCCAAGGTACACATCTCCTTGGGTTTACGGGCCTCGAGCAGCTCTTCAATTCGGGGCAGACCCTGGATGATATCTCCGGTTTTAGTGCGCTCAAAGACGAGCAAGGCCAGGTTATCACCCCGCTGGACCAAATCTCCATCGTCAATCAACAGCACCGCCCCTGGCGAGACCAGATAAGGACGGGCAATCCGCAGGATCACTTTGCCTTCCTCAACTTGCATGACTCCAGATGACTCTGGCGCCTTGATTCCAGGCGCAATTGGGTCTCCTGAGCGCAGTAGATCGCCGACTGCGACCGTGGGCGTCTCGCCTTTGGTATCAACTTCTAAAAGGTCAGGATCAGTAACCAACAGAATCCGCCGGATTGCCTCAGCGCCCTTGCGAATCCCTTGCACTTCCCCAGCTTGCTTGCAATTGATTTCAGTCCGGGCGACGACGGCACCGGGGTCAATCTGCTGTCCATCTTCGACCAACAACCGCGTGTGGGTGCTGCCCTGGGTTTGATCAGCAGCGATATCCCGGCGAACCACTAGCGACTCTAGAATCACCAGCTGCAGACGAGACATCTCTGAGTCTGTCTCATCAGGGATAACCTCAATATCGGCAGCCAGTTGGGGGGCTTCCGTATCAATTTCTAAAACCAACTGGGTTCGCAGTAAATCCAGACCTTCAACCGACTTTACCCGCTCCCCATCTTTATAGGGAAGTCGCTGAATCGCCTGGAGGCGAATCGCCCGACCGGCTTCATTGACGGATTCTTGACTGGGAACAGAGGGATCATCGGGAACCGGAAATTCGACCACAGGCCGCAGGAGGATGGCTGGACCTTCAGGAGTTTCTACGTATTCGATGTAGCGAAGTTCTGAAGCCGTCAGGCCAGGCATCACCTCCTGACCGGGATTGGCCAGGGTGCCATCTTTGGCCATCACTGCTTCAGGATCGTCTACCAGGTGGAGATCCCCTGGCTTAATCACAATTTCCCGCAGAATGTCATTTTTTTGAGTGACTTCCACCACCCCGTTACTCTGACAGAAGATATCCTTGACGACTTCCGAACCAGCTTCTACGTACTGACCATCTTCAATCAGCAGCAGAGAGATATCTTTGTTGACTTCATGGGCTTCTTCGGGAATCCAAAGTAGGGTTCCGCCTTTAGTGACTTCGTAGCCCTGCTTGGCTTTACCCCGCTTACCGACTTCAACCCCCGAGTACTTGATAATCCCCCCGGTTTGGGTCCGGTAGCGATCATCAATCAGCTCAGCCACCACCTGGTTATTAGCCACCTTTGTCCCTGGAGCTGTCTTTAAAGAAAAAAGCTGACCTTGGGGGGTCTCAATCACATAGTGTTCTCGGCCTTGCTGGCTTTCAGACCGCACCTGAGCTTTGTCAAGCATCACTGAGGCCGTGATGATTTCAACTTCTCGACCGCCTTTGCTGTCTCCCTGTTCTGGAAGCCGGACAACGCCCCCATGCTCAGTGACAAGCTTGGTCTCGGCCAAGACGGAATCTGCTTTAATGCGATCGCCATTTTTGACCGTTGGTTCGGCGCCAGGGGGCAAGTTGTAAACCTCCCCTGAAAGCACCCAAATTAATCCGCCCCGAGGGGCAATCCGGGTTGTGTTGCCCTGGCGATCGCGCTTTTCTTCTGGCACTAATCCCGAGAATTGAACCGCTCCTGAGAGATCAGAGGCCACATCCTTGGTGGCTTTTTCGGTCGACTTGCGGACATTGCGACCGGTGATTGCCACCTCTGCCACCATCTGAGAGCGTTTGACCTGTTCGCCATCCTTCACCAACAGGGTCGAACCCTGAGTAATCGGGAAGCTTTCCCGGCGACCCCCTGCCTCAATCGTCAGATCGGCATTCATATCCACAGTCAGGGCATCTTCTCCGTGGCGGGTCCGCACCGGGCGAGTGCGCAGCCGTTTAGGGAAGTGAACCTTGCCATCAAAGGGCGCCCGCACCTGTCGGGCCACCTCAGCCGTAAACACGCCGCCGGTATGGAAGGTCCGCATAGTTAACTGGGTGCCAGGCTCCCCAATCGATTGGGCGGCAATAATCCCCACCGCCTCACCAATGTCCACCAGATGGGCGTGGGCTAGACTCCAGCCATAGCAGTGCTGGCAGACTGAGCGGGTGGCCTCACAGGTTAGGGGGGATCGCGCGACCACTTGCTCAATTCCTGCCTTGGCAACCGCTTGGGCCATTTCCTCAGAGATCGGCTGGTTCTTAGCGACCACAACCTCCCCGGTGGTTGGATTAACCATATCCTCTAGGGGAACCCGGCCCAAAAGCCTTTCCCGTAGGGGAATCAAGACGCGATCGCCATCCATCATGCTGCGCAGGAGAAGCCCCCGTTGGGTCCCACAGTCAACTTCTCGAATGATCACATCCTGAGAAACATCCACTAACCGGCGGGTCAAGTAACCAGAGTCTGCAGTCCGCAGGGCAGTGTCTACCAGACCTTTACGGGCTCCATAGGAGGAAATAATATATTCTGTAACCGTCAATCCCTCCCGAAAGTTAGTCTTAATCGGCAAGTCAATGATTTCCCCTTG